>JAQBHA010000037.1:0-48371 GCA_032128215.1 Nitrososphaerota archaeon
TCTCTGTTAAAACTGCAAAAGAGATGTTAATGGCTGTAAAAAATGAGATGAAAAAAAAGTTTGATATTGTAATAATGGCTGCAGCTCCCTCTGACTATACACCTTTCAATCCAAGTAATTCAAAAATAAAGAGTACAAATCAGAAAATGATTGTAAAGTTTGTTAGAGTGCCAAAAATTATTGATCAGGTAAAAAAGCTGCAAAAAGATGTTTTTCTAGTTGGGTTCAAGGCTTTAGCTAGAGTTTCTAAAAAGGAGTTAGAAAATGAAGCTCGAAGAAAAATGAAAGATTGTAAAGCTGATTTGATGGTAGCAAACGATGTTGGTTCTCCTAGATATAGAAAAAATCCTGAGAATAATGAGGTTTTGATAGTAGATTCTAAAAAAGTGCTATATTCTGGATGGAAGACTAAAGAAAAAATTGCTAAATTAATTAAAAAGGAAATTGAGAGAAGAATAGCTTGACTGGAAAAAGATCGGCAAAAATTAGCACATTTGATGGAGCGGGCTTTTGGAAAAATGCCTATGTTCATCAACGAGCGAAATTACTTCGAGCAGTACAAGTTCCAGATGACCAGCTCAAGATATTTGTTGAGAAAAAATATGCGGAATTACCAGCTGCACTTCGATATGAGGTAGAAACTAATGGAAAAAATTACGATCTGAAATAATTATTCATAAAGCCAACACTTTGTCTATTAGTTTTATACACATTTACTTTATAAAATAAAGTGATTTTGATGATTAGTCAAAAAAATAATTGTTCTTTTATACAAGTTCTGTAATTTTGCAAAAAAACTGTATAGTTCTGCATAGTTATGGAGTAAGATTCTAGCTTTGCTTGCTTTTTCTCATCTCAAACTAGATCACTTTACAAAAGGATCCACTTTATCTAAAATGAAGACGTAACATATCGATGACCAATCCACAAGAATCAAAAGACATTTTTTCAATCTGTACAAAAAACGTTGAAAAATTTTTCAGCGAAGTTGAAAAATCAATGCCAAAATATCAAGAATCAGCAGTTGAACTTCAGAAAAACTACATTACAGCATGGAAGAACGTCATTAATTCAGCAATTGCCTTAGAACAGGAATATGCAACCAAGGCAGGTTTGAGAGTTGATGTACCTGAAGCAGCAATGGAATCTGTTAAGATTATTACAAAGCAGGTTAGCGAAGCACTTGCAGCTCAAAATAAGGCTGTAACGGATTCTGCAGAGGCAACAAAACAAGCATTCAATGCATTCAATGAGAATACAAAATCGTTTGCTTCACTGAACAGAAATATCATGGGATTCATGATGTCAGTTTTAGAAAAAAAACCAAATAACTAGGGCGTAAAGTCCTTACTTTTTTTTATTGTAATTTCTTAATGTAAAAATTCTTAATTCATAGTTTGACCTTGAAAATTCATGAAATGCCCAAAATGTAATAGTCCTATGGATGTAATCTCTGACATAGACTTGGAAGAACACGAGTTACAAAGAAAAGAAAAGGTCTACAAATGCAAGTCGTGTGGATACCATCATCATGAACAAATAAGTTAATGGAGTTAGATTTTTTGTAGTATCTAGAAAATCTAAAAATTCTTAATTCCTAGTATGCTAATTTAAGAACAGTGAAAAAACACCTATGATGCTGCCAAGAATCCCATCTAATGCAGTTGCAAGAATGCTAATAATAGTTGGAATAGCAATCGTTATTATTTTTGTGGTTGAATCTGTTCTAAGATAAGTAACTCAAAATTCTTAATTCATAGTACGCTTTAGAAAAATTCATGGGAGTTAAAAGTTTAGCAATTGGAATAATTATCGGATTTATTATTGGAGGGTCTACTATTTACTATTCCCAACTTTCGAACATCCTAACTGAGAATACTTTTCTAGGAATAACCTTACCATCTGGTATTCCAACTCAACCATCTGCTACTCAATCAAAGTCTAGTTTGATTGGAAAAACAATGACACTTGGAGTAATTGAATGGACAGTTTTAGATATACGTAGGAGTGAGGGAACAGGATATACTGATACTATTTACATAGACCTAAAATCTGTAAATATTTCTAAGACTGTTACTAGTTTTTCAACCAACAGGACTTTAGTTCTCATGGATTCACTACAAACTCCATTTTATGGAGTACTGTATGAAGGAACGAATGAACTTAAACCATCAATTCCAATAAATCAAATAGTATCTTTTGAAGTTCCTAAAGACAAACCAATATCATCTTTTTCATTATATCTTCCAGATATTCGTAATACAAAAGATAACAGGTCGCTATTTGGAGCTATTTAGATTCTAAAAATTCTTAATTCCTAAATCCTTATAGTCCTCAGATTATTGAGAATGCTCATGGGATTATTGAATACTCTCCGAAAGTGCTGCATGATGAAAAGTGTTAGAGAAAAAGCAAAAGACGAAGAACCAAAAAAAGAATTAGAAAAAAAATGGAAGAAAAAAGAACAAGAAGAAATGAAAGAAGAATCCCATCAGGCTGACCTAAAAGAAGGATACGAACAAGACGAAGAAAACGATAAATCAGAAGAGTAGGAAATCTGAAAATTCTTAATTCGTTAAATTTCTTTGAGGTAATTTTAGCTTGAAACTACATTGTAGATTTTTGGTATTGGGGGAGATTTCATAAATGAAACAGCTACTGCATGAAGTTTTGCGTGTTCTGGACTCTTATGCATTGCCTCAAATGTTTGCATGTTTTGATGTTCTACTAAAATTCTATGAGAGCCATCCATAGATTCAAGTAGTCTTCTTGATACAAAGCCATCTTTTTTTGATAGTTCCTTGTTTGATTCTGAAAACCATTTCTTAAAATCCTGTTCTACTCCATCTTTTAGGGTGATATCTGAAATTACAACTAGCATATTTTTTTGTAAAGCCAGTCACACTTAAAGTATTATGACTTTTCAAGGTACTGAAAATTCTTAATTCATGTTTTTAGAATAAGATGAAACTTATCCGTCAACTTTCCTTAATTAGTTAAAAAGTCTAGGCACTACAGTAAGAAAGTATACTATTTTGTTCATGCTGTTTAAATATCCAAAAAATTCTTTGATTTTTCTTGGAAGCAACCTGTAGACTTTGTTGTACAAGACTCATGGAGAGTAACGATGAGATCTGTAGCAGATGCTTTTTGGATTCAAATTAAAATATTCTGAAAATTCTTAATTCAAGTTTGATAATCGTAATTTCAGTATATTAATTCTAAAAAGAAAGCATAAGACATCTTGGTTCAAGTAAAAAGTTTTGTAGGAGATAGCGTTAGTCTAGCAACTAAAATCAATAAATGGATGACTACTGAATCACCAGATAAGATTTTGGATATCAAACTAGTGGAAATTACCAAAACTACTCTCCAGAGACCAGAGTTTTTTGCTTTGTTACTTTACCAAAATCCAAATTGATTATTCTAACAGATATACATGGAAGAAAGAAATCGGAGATGGAATAAATGAAGTACCATTGCAAAGTTTGCAGTTTTAAGTGGGAAAGGAGAATCAGATACTTTTGTTAAGGTACTGGCTTATGAAAAAACTCATTTAAAAAAATTATAAATCTAACTGTTAGAGAAAAATCAAAAGATTAGGATATATTAAATTCTTAATTCAAGCTTAAAAATATGAAAAGTTATTCTGCTAGGACTAAATCCTAGATCTAAAGGGAGATCTCAAGCGCAAGCAAGCGATTCTAGATCTTCTTCGATACAGTCTTCGCAGAATAACCAACTTAGACCTTGTAGGTCTTTCCAAGAAACACCAGATTTCTCAAAAGATTTATCGTCTCTACAAGTCGGACGTAGTAAATTTTGTTGTACCATACATTCTGTAAATCAAGTTTTCAAATATAAGACGCACGTAGAACTTATCAATCATTCATTTTAAATTGTAATTAGATCTTTTGTGAATTTGTGTAACAGAATTGGCTTGTCTTGAACAATCAAAGAATCCTCAATTCTTACACCAAACTTTTTTGGAATGTATATTCCCGGTTCTACAGTAATTGCCATGTTCATTACAAGTCTTGCAGTACTTTTTGGACTAATGTTAGGTAGCTCATGAACCTCTAGACCAATTCCATGACCTGTTGAATGAATAAAGTATTTGCCATAGTTTTGATCTTTGATATAATTTCGACATGCATCATCTACTGATTTGCAAGATGCACCAGGTTTTACAGCCTTTAGACCAAGTTTCTGTGATTCTTGAACTATCTCATATACTGATTTTACTTCACTAGACATAGAACCTAGCCCAAATGTTCTAGTAGAGTCTGTCACATATCCCTTGTATCGCAGGGTCAAATCAACAACAATAAGGTCACCGTTTGCAAATTTTCTATTAGTAACTTGCGCATGAGGCAATGCGCCATTTGGGCCTCCTGCTATGATTAATGGATTTAGAGTTGATTTGTAGCCAGTATCAAAGAGTTCATGCTCTATAGCATATGACATCAAAATTGCCTGCAGCTCAGACTCTCGCTGGCCTTTTTTGATTTTTCTAGTACAAAGCTCAAACATTTCATCAATTATTTTAGAAGCTTTCTTTAAAACTGCAATTTCCTGAGAATCTTTGATAATTCTTGCATCATAAAATGGAATAGTAGAGTGCTTTATCTTTGGAACCGATTTTTTTAGAGATTCCATCATCTGATAGTTTTGGCAGTCCGTACAAACTTTTTTGTTTTTTATTTTTTTTACAAGCTCAGAAATTAAGCCTTGACCGCGATCAGAGGTAATTACCTCGCAATCCGAACTTTCTGACTTTGCTCGTCCTACTTCAAGCTCTGGAGAAATTATCGTAGTGTTTCCTCCCTTCTCAAGTAATCCTATAGATTCTCCCCAAAAGCCAGTCATGTAAAAGAGATTCTCAGGCTCAAAGGCAACTATACAATCACAATCTATTTTTTGAGAATATTTGAGAATGTTTTTTCTGCGACTATTCAATGAACAAAATATTTCTTTTCTGAATTTATGTCTGCTGGAAAGTTTGTATAGTGGCAATCAATTTTGCTATTTGTGACAGAAAATACAGAGAAAAAAAAGAAGGTAGTTGCATTACTTTCAGGTGGACTAGATAGTCAGCTTGCAGTAAAGATGATGCAAAAGCAAGGCTTTGAAGTTTCTGCTGTTGCAATAAAGACACCTTTTTGTGATTTTGATTGTGGCAGAGGTTGTGGATTTGAAATTAGAGAAAGAGCTGATACACTTGGAGTAGATCTAAAAACAGTTTATCTTGGTGATGAGTATATTGAGATGTTAAAAAATCCTAAACATGGATTTGGTTCTGGCATGAATCCGTGTATTGATTGTCGTACTATGATGTTTAAAGCTGCAAAAGAACACATGGAAGAAATTGGAGCAGAGTTTATAATTTCAGGCGAAGTTTTAGGACAAAGACCAATGAGTCAACATGGTCCAGCTTTAAGAACAATTGAAAAAGAATCAGATCTTAAAGGAAAAATTGTTAGACCACTATCTGCAGGACTATTAGCAAAAACAGAACCAGAAATAAATGGTTTGATCAAACGAGAGAATCTAGGAATGATTAGTGGTAGATCAAGAAGAGCGCAGCTAGACATGGCAAAAGAGTATGGAATAGAAGATCCTCCTAATGCTGGCGGTGGTTGTTTACTTACAGATCCTGCTTTTTCATTAAGAGCAAAGGATCTTTTTGGACACACTGAAACTCCAACTACAAATGATATTGATTTGTTAAAGATTGGAAGACATTTTAGATTAGATCAATTAACAAAGTTAATTGTTGGACGAAATCATAATGAAAATGAAATGATAAAGTCACTTGCGCTACCCAATGATGTTTTATTTGAAGCTCGTGACCATGTAGGACCAGTTTCGATTTTACGTGGAAAAAATAATGAAGACTATATGGATTTTGCAGCACAAATCACAATACGTTATTCAGATGCACCAAAATCTGAATCAAGTATTGTGAAAACTGAAGTAAATGGCAAAAAAACTGAAATCCTCGCCAAGACTATAGAAGAGTCAGCATACCTGAAATATAGAATTTAGCCGTAATGACTAGTGTGTGAACAGCTTTTGACATGCAAGACTTTTTGAAGGAGTAGATCTCATCTTTTCATAGATGCAAAAACAAGAGAACCCAACCTATCTAAAGGCAATTACGATAAGAGATCCTAGTGATCTTCACTCAATAAAAGAAGACATCAAAAAAGAAATGATCTTGATTTTGAGAGTTACTCCTTTGGCACAAAAGGATGTAGATAAGTTACGTAAAGTTGTTGAGGAACTCTATGCAATTGCAAAAAATTCTAATGCAGATATTGCTCGCTTGGGTGAAGAAAGAATTATTGTTACACCACCTGGTGTAAAGATCTGGAAACCAGATTACGATTTAAAATAATTTTATAGCTTCTTGAATCTGTGGATAATGAGTTGGTATTCTAAACATTCGACGAATAGACATTGAAAGATTTTCAGATTTTCTTCTTTCTCCATGATTCACAAGAACTCGTCTAAGTTTTGGTCGTAGTTTATGGACAAAGGAAATTAATTGGTTATAATCACTGTGACCGCTAAATCCATCTAGTCTTTCTATTCCACATTCTATAGCAACAACTTCAACTCTACCTTCTTTACCTATCAGTGATACTTGTTTTGCACCTTCTAGAACTCTTCGTCCAAGTGTTCCGTTAACTTGATAAGAAACAAATAAAATTTTGTTCTTTTTATTAGGTGCAATATTTTTAAAGTATTCAAGTACGGGACCGCCCTCTAACATTCCTGATGTTGCAATGATAATACAAGGAGTTCCTTCACGTAATGGCTCCTCTCTTGCATCTGGATGTTCTACGTTTGTGAAATATTCAGAATCAAATGGATTATCATCAGTTTCTAAGATTCTCTGTTTTAGTTCTCGAGCTAGATATTCAGGATAAGCTTCATGAATCGCTGATGCTTCTGCAATCATTCCCTCATAGAAAACTGAGGCCTCTACCATCTCACCTGATTTCATGTATTGATCAATTACCATCATAATTTCTTGAGCTCTACCAACAGCTGGAATTGGAATGAGAACTTTGCCTCCATCTTTTAGTATAGAGTTCACTGATTTGAGAAAAGAAGATTCAACTTCTTGTCTACTGGCTTGAATGTCTTCTTTTGCTCCATAGGTACTTTCAATTAGTAATGTCTCAACTCTTGGAAAGTTCCAACTAGCACTCTCAAATAGAATACTTTTTGCAAATTTGATGTCTCCTGAATAAACAAAATTATGATCACCATTTCCAATATGAAAGTGGCAAAGGGCTGAACCAAGTATGTGTCCTGCATTTGCTAAAACAAGTTTAATGTCAGGAGAAATATCAGTGACTGTTCCATAGGGAATAGTTATTGCTTGTTTCATTATTTGCTTTACATCTCTTTCTGCATACATTGGAGTTCTTCCTTGTGCTGAAGCTACTTTGATTGCATCAAGCTGAATTAAATTCATCATTGGAAGGGTAGGTTCTGTACAATAGATGGGACCTTTATAGCCATATTTACATAAAACAGGCAAAAATCCAGTATGATCAAGATGTGCATGACCTATCACAACTGCATCAAGATCATCCAAAGTAATATTTAGAAAATCAAGTCTTGGAAAAGAATCCATTGGATTTTTGGCTCCTGGATTAATACCACAATCAATCAAAATTTTGCTATCTGGAGTTGCTAAAAGCATACAAGAACGTCCTACCTGACCAAATCCCCCTAGTGTCATTAAGGAAACTTCAGATTTTTGAGTTAATCTTGGGCGGAAGATCTTCTCACCAACCTGTTTGAGTTGTTTTCCTCTGTCAGCAGAAGAAATCTTCAGATTATAGTTTATGGCTTGAATTGTGCTTGAAGGATTAGTAGTTGCTTTACGAACACGAAGCTTCCAACCAGTTTTTTCTGTAACCTCTGCATGGCTGAATGCTTCGGCATTTTTTTGTAATAACCATGGCCTTTTTACTTCTACTGATACTTCACCTGTTGCAGTATCAAAGAAAGTTCCTTGAAGATCGGCTTCTTTGGGAATACACTGGGTAAGAATTTTTCTTGCATCTTCTTCTAATTTTCTTATAGACTCGTCGGTTCTAACTACAATTCTTTTTTTAATAACATTAACAAGATTTGAAATAATTTCATTGTGTTCCATCAAATATCTAGGAGATGTTGTGTAAAGCGCAATTCTTGGACCTTCATAATCAATTTTTGTAACATTTGCTTCTTTAGGAATACTTTGCAGTATGGATGCCATAATACTTTGGCCTGGAGGTAATTCTTTCTGTTGTTGCTTTCTTTGCATTAAATCACTATAGGTTAATGATGGCTTTCTTTTGTTCTTTAGATAATAGACGGAATCCATCTTTGTCAATTATTGAAACATTGATTCCATCACCTGTTCCAATATTTCTAATAATAGCTGCTTTTACAGCACGTAGTGCTATTACCTTTGCTTCTTCTACACTAAGGTCGTCATGAAATTCTTCCTCTAATAGACCATAAGCTACAGGAGAACCACTGCCAGTTGTCACGTAAATCTTATCTTCAACAGAACCAAACATGTCAATATTGAATAATGCTGGTCCTTGTTTGTCGTAACCACCAACTAAAATGTCAGCCATAAATGGATAACCACGGTTTTGATGGAAAATGAGTGACGTGAGTCTGGTTAAAGATTTGATAGAAATTGGTTCATTTTTTTGAATTCTATGTAGATTTGCATGATATCGTAGAATATCGGTAATATTTTGTGCATCGGCGACTCCTCCTGCCATGGTCATTCCGGCATGATCATCAATTTGTTGAATTTTCATTGTGTTATTATTTGCAATAAAATAGCCTGCGCTTGCTCTCATATCTGCACAAAGCACAACGCCATCTTTGGCTTTGATACCTACTGTGGTAGTTCCATGTAGTATTTTTTCTTCAACGTTATTCGACAAAAAGACACCTATTAGAGATAATATGAAAGGCATAATACCCTTTTAAATAACTTTTTGTTTGCTGGTCAGAGTGATAAAAAAGACGAATCATATTCAGTCACACACTATGGAGCTACCAAGGCTAATTGTAATAGGAGAAAAAAATATCAATGAATTTGGTAAATTCCTTCGATCGCTTAATAATCCAAAAAAAGTATCTTTAGTTTCTGGAATTCACGTAAAAAAATTTATTCAGAAAAAAATTGAACATGCTCTTGATTTATCAAAAATTCGATATGTTTGGCATATTACGAAAAATAATGAAATTAGTTCTATTAAAGAAATTGAAAAAAATGTAAAGAAAGACAATAGTGATCTCATAATTGGAATTGGTGGAGGAAGATCAGTAGATATAGCAAAAATGATTGCATTTAATCTAAAAAAGTCATTTGTTAGTCTTCCGACTGCTGCTTCTCATGATGGTATAGCTAGTCCGTTTGTATCAATTCGTGGAGATAAACCACATTCACTTGTAGCTACGGCACCACTAGGTGTATTTGTTGATATTGACATTATAAAAAAAGCTCCGAAAAAATTACTTGCGAGTGGGTGTGGTGATTTGATTGCAAACATAATTGCTGTTAGAGATTGGGAGCTTGGACGAGATAAAACAGGTGAATATTTTGGAAGATATTCAGCTAATCTTGCTTCTATGAGTGCAAAAATTTTGATGGAAAATTCTGATACTTATGCAAAAAAAGGACTTGATGTTAGGGTTATAGTTGAGGCACTGATTAGTGCTGGAGTTGCATCATGTATTGCTGGAAGTAGTAGACCTTGTTCTGGTGCAGAGCATTTATTTTCACATGCATTAGATAGACTTGCTCCAGGAGTTGGTCTTCATGGTGAAAAATGTGGATTAGGTGCAATAATGATGGCAAAGCTACAAGGTCAAGATTGGAAAAAAATTGTAAAGGCCTTAAAAAATTTAGGTGCCCCAACTACTGCAAAAGAAATTGGTCTAAAGCCAGAAATATTAGCAAAAGCTATGACCATTGCTCAAGATTTGAGACCCGAGCGATATACTATTTTAAAAGAAATTAAGATGACACCAAAAAAGGCAATAGCGCTTGCAAAAAGTACTAAGATTATTTAGATTAAGCTGTGTTTTGTGCAACTGGTTTTTCTGTTTTTGTCGGTTTGGTATCTTCTTTCTTTTGTGATTCAGAGGATTTGTTTAAATGAGTTTCTAAAAAGTTAATTTTTTCTAAAGATGGAACAAATTTAAAAATATCTGATTGCATGAAATGTTTCATAATTTGTAATCCATCAGTACGAAACAATTCTTCAGGAATATTGATATCAAGGGATTTTCCAGTTTTTGTGAAAACTAATTTTGAGTCATCAACTGGGATATGACGTTTTAGAATTCCCTTAATTTTTTCCTCATCTGTTTCTAAAGACTTTAGGATGTTAACATCATAAAGAATTGTTTTTCCAGCAAACCTATGATTATAATCAACTTGTACTCTTCCAGAACCAATATAACGTATTATCCCTTTTTTTTCATCAATTTCTATTGTATCTCCAACAGATACCTTATCAGCATCTTCTCCCAGTTTTCGTAAAGGAATCATTCTAACTTTCCCTGGATCTCTTTCTCCAAATCCCTTATCTGGTGTAACTTCAACCGTAGTTTTATCACCAACTTTGGAATTAGCCAAGGCTTCATCAAGTCCCTTGATTACCCATGACTCGCCTACAGAAACAAGTTTTGGCTGATATTTTATATTAGTATCATGAAACGAATGTTTTTTTGCTTCAGCTTCAATAGTTGTTTCAAAAATTTCATTAGTGTCTTTTACTTTTGCAGTGTAATCTACTAAAATTAATGAACCTTTATTGAATGTCAACGTGATCGATCTTCGAATTTCCTAATATTAAGTTAACATGATTTTTAGAGTTCCTTGAGTTTTGCTTCAGCAGTTTTTAGAGCATCTGCTGTGTTTATTTTGTAACCCATCATATCTAGAGTCGATGAAATTGCCGATATTGTTCTCATAACATGATATCTATGAACCTCTCCCATACAACCAACTCTGAAAACTTTACCTTTTAGATTTCCAAAACCTCCAGCAACTAAAACTCGGAATTTTTTAGCTAGTGTATTTCGAAAAGTGTTGTCTTCTAATCCTTCCAGATAGTTTAGTGCAATAACTACAGTTGACCTTGAATCTTCTTTAGCAAATGGAGTTAATCCTAGAGCACTTAATCCAGAATAAAGTGCGCCTGAACAGATTCTATGTCGTTTAATTCTTGCATCTAGTCCCTCTTCTAACATAATGTTAAGAGCTTCACGGTAAGCATACAATATTGGTAAAGCGGGAGTAAATGGTGTATGTTTTGATTCATCATAATATTTGAAATATCTTGGCAAGTTGAAATACATAGTCTTTGGAGGATTTTCCATCATGTATTTTTTGGTTCTGGCATTGACTACTATTGGTGAAATACCTGGAGGAGCAGCAAAGGCTTTTTGAGCACCAGTCATTGCAATATCAATTCCCCATTTATCTACTTTAAGATCCTCTCCTCCTACAATTGAAACACCATCAACTACATAGTAAGAATCATTTCGTGATGTGAGATTTTTTATTTTATCAAGATATTTTATCATTGTTCCAGTAGAAGTTTCATTCCACACGCAGTAGAATGCTTTTACATCTTTATGGTTATCAAATGCTTCCTTGACAGAATCAAAGCTTGAATTTTCTCCGGGAGGAGTTTCAAGTTTAATAACTTTAGCACCTGCCCATTCTAACATCTCTGCTAATCTGCTACTAAATTCTCCATTTACTGGAATTATTACCTTATCATCTTTTTTTATTAGATTTACAACGCTTGCTTCTACAGCACCAGTTCCTGATGCTGAAAGACATACAGCATCACCGGTGGTTTGAAAAATTTTTTTTGTTTTTTCAATAGCATCTTCATATAATTCTACAAAATCATCACTCCTATGATTTATCATGGGAGTAAACATTGCTCGGGTTACCCTTTCAGGTACATTGGTTGGTCCCGGTAACATCACTAAATATTCCAATAATTTCGCCTGACAAGATGTTCAATAGGGGCTTTATTTAAAATTAAAGAATTTTTAGTCTGTTGGTAACACCGATTTTTTGCAACACAATTCTGGTTCCTTCAGGTACAAGATCATGCCAATTTTGATCGTTGATGATTTTTTCTCTAATTTTAGTACCTGAAAGAGTTTCTCGTTCTCTGAATGGTATGGAAGAAACTTTTTTCCCGCATTTAGAGTAAAGAGATTGAGTCAATTCATCATTTGTAAAAATAACCCCAAAATCTGGTACAATGGAGTCTATGTTTTCCATCCATTTCTTATGATTTTCAAAATCAGGGATATAATAAATTTGAATTCGGCTAGAAATTAAATTATTAATTGATAATAAAATCATCTCCTTTCTTTCATCTGCTGTAAATGGATTATTTTTTTCGATTGGTTTGTTTGAGCTGCCAATTCCTATCCATATATTATCAACTTGCGATAATGCAAATCTCAATGCTTCCATATGACCAAGATGAAATGGTTGAAATCTTCCAATCAAAAGACCGTTCATGTTGCCATTTCTTGCATATTCTTTAAAAAACTATCATAAGGAGTATTGATGATATTCATTCATGGATTTTTTAAAAATTGATGGATCGTATGGTGAAGGAGGAGGACAAATTGTTAGAAGTGCAGTTACTCTCTCAAGCATTACTAAAACACCAGTCCTCATTGAAAATATCAGGAAAAAAAGAAAAATTCCAGGATTAAGACCTCAGCATTTAACAGCAATTAAACTGCTAGCAAAAATTTGTGATGCTGATGTAGATGGGTTGAATGTTGGATCAACAGCTATCAAGTTTATTCCAAAAAATATCGAAGATAAAACAATTGAAGAAGATATTGGTACTGCGGGAAGTATTACACTTATTTTACAAGTTCTAATTCCAGCTGTTTCTATTTCAAAAAAGAGCTTAAGGTTATCAATAATTGGAGGAACAGACGTTCCGTGGAGCCCAACAAGCAATTATACAAAATATGTTTTAAAGGAAGCCTACTCTAGAATGGGAATAAATTTTTCAATGGAGATTAAAAAAAGAGGATACTATCCAAAGGGTGGAGGATTAATAGAGTTAGAAGTTTATCCATCTGAAAAACTAAAACCTATTTCTCTTACTCAAAGACAAACTAAATCTGTAAAGCTTTTCTGTTCATATTCAGATTTATCATTAGACAGAATAAAAAATGAAGTACAAGAAGCTGAAAATCGTTTGAAAGAAGCTAATTTATCAGTAGAATCAGAAATAAAAAAAGAGACGGCATTAAACAAGGGAGGGAGTATGTTAGTATACGCTCACGATTCAAATTCTATAGTAGGTTCTGATGGGTTAACAGATACAACTGCAGAACTTGCTAAAAGTATTTCAAAAAATTTTACAAGATGTTATTTGGGAGCTGATAATCATCTTTCTGATATGCTTGTTTTGCCATCAAGTTTGATTAATGAAACATCGGTTTACAGAATAAAAGAAATTACAAAACATTTAGAAACAAACTTGTATGTTACTTCAAAAATTACAGGTTGTAAATATGGAATAGGTAAACTAGATGATGGCTTTGAAGTGAGGATTATTGGAAATTCAAATTCCGCTATTCAATAATGCTGCCATAAACAAAATCCCAACTGAAATAATTATGATGATTTCGCCAAGAATTATTATCTTTAAACGGAGTTTTTTTATTTGTTTTTCTGACATTTTTTTAGACATAATTTGTTCTTCAATGTCTTTCCTAATTATTCTAATATGAATGGCATAAGTAATAATTAATGCAATTACTAAAAATATCTTAATGATTAGTAAATGTCCATAACTGGATAAAAACAAAAGTTCGAAATTATTAAAAAATGAATATGAATTATAGATTCCTGTACCAATTAAAATAATTAAAGAGGGTATAGCAATTTTGTTAAATCTTCTTCCTACCCGTATCATTATTTGTAATCGTTCTTCAAGTGTATAGGACATTGATTTTAGAATGGGTGCAAGAACTGCTCCAATAAATAATGAACCTCCTACCCAAATTGCTGCAGATGTAAGATGGATCCAAGTTATAATTGCCTGTTCTATTGCCATTTTAAATCAGAGTTTAACAAGCAATATTATCTATTTGACTCTTGACAAAGTTTTTAATTGTACAGTTTGTCAGCTCAATGATTTGTCACAATTACAGGGTAAAATGATTCTTTATACAGCAATCGGGGGATTGCTAGTAATTATGGGAGCAATTGTATACTATGCAAGCCTAGATAATCCTGAGTTAGAGCGGCTAGAAATTAAATTGGTAAATGTAGAGCTTTTAGATGTTAACAGTATTGAAAATCAAGCTAAATTAGATATAACATTTCTTGTAAAAAATCCCAGTGATAAAACATTCACTGTGGCAATTATTTCATACGAGCTATACGCTAACGATAGATTAATTGGAATTGGTCAATATTCAACTGAAGATGTTTCAATGCCTGGTAGAGCTGCATTTTATCCAGATTCTGAAATTCCCCTTAAAAATATTTTTAAATTAGTTTTATCTGATGTCAATGCACAAGAATACCAATCAATAATCAGGGGGGAATCAGTCAAGTATAGTGTTAAAGGAATCATCACAGCTGAAACAGCCTGGAGTTTAATTGAAAAAGAATTCCAAAGTTATATGGAATAATTGTTTTTATATTAAATAAAAATGGGCCGAGAGAGATTTGAACTCTCGACCACCGCCGTGTCGAGGCGGTATCCTAACCAACTAGACCATCGGCCCGTGACCTACAAGACTTTTTGGAGACATTATTAACGTTTAACAAAAGAAAACATGATAAAACGGAGATTAGGCAAAAATGTATGAATGTAGATTTTTCTGATGAAGAGAAAAGTGGTCTATACAAAGCGATCTTTACAAGAAGAGATGTGCGTTCACATTTTACATCTATGCCTATAGATGATGAAATTTTATCTAGAATCCTAAATGCGGCTCATCATGCACCTTCTGTGGGATTTTCTCAGCCTTGGAATTTCATATTGATAAAAGATTATGAAACACGAAAGAAAATTAAAGAGTCATTTGAAATTGAACGAAAACGCTCTTCACAATTTGTAGAAGAACCTAGAAAATCAAAATATCTTTCTTTCAAATTAGAAGGAATACTTGATTCTCCACTCAATGTTTGCATTACATACGATCCATCTAGATTTGGACCATTTGTAATAGGAAAATCCAGTATTCCAGAAACAGGAATTTACAGTGTATGTTGTGCTGTTCAAAATTTATGGTTGGCTGCAAGAACAGAAGGAATTGGATTGGGTTGGGTAAGTATATTATCTAATGAATCACTAAAAGAGATTTTAGAGCTTCCTGACCATGTAATACCTGTTGCGTATGTATGCTTGGGTCATGTTTCTGAATTTGCACAAAGACCAGATCTTGAAACTTCCAAATGGCTACCTAGACTTGAACTTAAGGATGTTGTATTTTATGAAAAATGGGAAAAAAAACAAAATTCTAGTTGGAATAATATCCATGAATTGATTAATGCAAATCTTGATTACGCTTAAATAATTACTTGCATGTTTTTTGCTGGGCTTGTAGCGCAGAGTCATTCTTTGACGCGCAACATGGACAGCGCAGTAGCCTCCTAAGTTACAGGTCGAGGGATCGAAGCCCTCCAAGCCCGCTTTATTGATATTAATTAAGATTAGATTTTTCCAAGTTTTGGTTTAAATACACTAAAAATTGTGAACAATCTAATGAAGGTTGTAGTAATTTCTGCTAGTCCAAGAAAAACTGCAAATACACAGATTATCATGCAAGAGATCTATGATTATGCAAAATCAAAAAATAATGATACTAAATTTATCAATCTTTCAAAGAATAAAATTGATTGTTATGAAGGACCCGATGGGAGTTATAGTGACATTACTAAACAGGCTACCAAAGATATCACTGAAGCTAATGTATGGTTGATAGGAACGCCAATTTACAATTCATTTTTTAGTTCTTCATTAAAAAATCTCTTTGAATATGTTAACTATAAAGAAACTGAGGGTAAAATTGCAGGATTGGCAATCTTAGCTTCAGGAAATATTGGTTTTATTTCTGTTCAGACATACCTAACTCAACTTATGTCATATTTTCACGTAATTACTAATCCAAAAGCAGTTTTTATGACTGTAGATATGCTAAAAGATGGAAAAGTATCAGATGAACAAGCAAAAATCAGAATGAGGGAATTAGTTGATAATACGCTAGCCCTTGCTTCTAAACTTGGCTAGCATTAGTTCCAAGATATACTACCTTGAAAATTTTCACCACATAATCGCCTTCAAAAATATTGATTACTTTATCATTGTCTACATTTCTTACTCTAAATCTATATTCGTAAGAACCATCATCTTCAACATTAGTCTGGGCAAAGTGAGTTGCCTCCCCGTCTTCATCATAAATTTGTATTATTACAGGATAATCTAATACATGGTTTGCAATTTTTCCTTCAACAAATCCCCACGGTAATGTATTATCTGCAGGAGCATGTAAAAAAAGAATAGTTTTTTCAATTCCAATTCCATTATCAAGTGGAATTATTTCAGTAATTGGTTCATGAGTATGATTGTCAGTTGAAATAATTCCAGTATGTGGATGAGCTTCTGCAAATGGAATAGAAATTGACATTAAAGATGTGAGAATAATGATTGTTGAAAGAAATCCAATAATTATTTTGTTATTTATCATAGGTTATTCTCCTTAAACATAAATTAATAAAATTTGCGCCTAATTGATAACTATACATCTCAAACTTATTCTTAAATAGACAGATATTAAGATGACGGATGAATTATTCTATAGATGGAAGAAGTTATCTCAGAAGATTCTTGCAGTTGTAAATGTCATTTTGGTGGTGCAGTAAGCTGCCCCAGCTGCAAAAATAACCACGAAATACATCATTGTAAAAATTGTAGTTAAGACTAATTTTTCTTAGTTTTACGCTTTGTGTTTTCTTTAGACGCTAGTATCTTTAGATTAGCAAGCTCAGATTTGAGTGATTCAATTTGTACCATTGTTTGTAGGTTAGCTATCTCTTGCTTTAATCGTTCAATCTCACTATCTTTTAGTTTTACAGAATGTCTTAAATCATTAAAGCTATTACCTAGCTCTGTTTTTGCTTCGTTTATTTGATTTGTAGTAACCTGTTTCCCATCTGAGGTGTATTTTATGACTGTGGATTGTAAATTATTGTGGTTTTTTTTTACAGTGCCAGAACTATACTTGTGAGAGTAATCTGTTCCTTTTTGAACAATCCAACACATGAATGTAAGAAACCATGCAATGGGAACAGCCATAATAAAGACAAAATTAAGAACTGGCGCAATATCAACAAGTATAGGCCATAATCCAGTGAGAATAGCAGCAAATATGCCCATAATTAAAGTAGCTAGATGGTTCCGGAAGTATCCCATAATCTAATCAAAAAATTCTAGAATATAACAGTTAATGTTGAAATTAATTTCTGATATTAAGATTTAAGAAGAAAAAATGGAAATCCAGGGTTTATTCTTGCTTTTCGGCAATTACTTCAGTATAAGTTCCAGTTGGTTTTGGAATCTCTGATTGTAAAATCTGAATTTTTTCTACAAGCTCATTTCTTAGATCTCTTGCAACTCTTCTGACAGTTGGTCTTGGTACACCTAATTCTTCTACGACTTTGCTGTAAATGTCCTGCTTATCAGTAAGCCCTTTATCAAGATAAGAATTGATGGCTTGTTTAATAATCGTACTTTGGTTTGTGCGATTCACGAATTCTAATTTTTAATTGTTCTATATAAGACTATTTTCTTTCTATGGTTTCTGGTAAGTTTAAATTTCGGTAATTAAGATTTAGTCTTTCGTTAAATTAGACTGAAATGTTTTTATGGTTTCTAAAATTTTATAGTAAAGAATATTAATTCATAATTTGTGCGTTACCTACAAAAAATTTTAAAGTCGTTTTTTACCTTGATCGATTAGATATACTATCATAAATTCCAAAGACTCTTATGATAAAATGGAAAATAATTCAAAAAGTGACCAAAGCTATTATAGAAACTACTCACGGAAAAATTATCTTAAATTTACTTCCAGAAATTGCTCCTGAAACTGTAAGAAATTTTATAAAATTGGCAAAATCAGGGTTTTACGATGATACCTTATTTCACCGTGTAATTCCTGGATTCATGATTCAAGGAGGAGATCCTAATTCAAAGCACCCAGATAAAAGCAAGTGGGGAATAGGTGGTCCTGGTTATACTCTAAAGGCAGAATTTAATCCCAGATCACACCTACGCGGTGTAGTTTCAATGGCAAGAGCTACAGATCCTAATAGTGCTGGTTCTCAGTTTTTCATAGTTACAACAGATAGCACATTTCTTGATAGACAATATACGGCCTTTGGAGAGGTAATTGATGGAATTGATAATACTGATAAAATAGTAAATTTACCAAAAGATAAAAATGATTGTCCTTTGGAAGAAGCAAAAATGCTTCATATTAGTATAGAATAGGAAGATCCTATTGAAGAAGATTTTCTGCTCAATAATAGCTTTGATTATTATTTCATCCATTCCTATAGTTTCAGCGCAGCTTACATTTGGATCGCCTGCTGACCAAAAATTAGTTAAAATCACAATAAACCAACAAGGTGAAGTTCATGTTCTTCATGAAATTCAGGATAGTAGAAACACTATACAATTCAACGCCATTGAAGGAACACTATCGAATCTAAAAGTGAATGATATCAAAGGTAATGACGTTCAATATGGGACGACAGGATTTGGAAATACAACGGGGATTACAATTTTTCCATCAAAGAATAATGTAGTTATAGAATATGATTTAGATGATGTACTGTATGTAAAAGATGGAATGTGGACTTGGAATTTTCTTTACTTACAAACTACTACGTTCATTCTTCCCGAAAGTTTAGATCTAGTTTATGTAAATAATAATCCAGTTATGTTGCAAGATACTAAAGGTATTACATGTCATGGATGTGATGCAAAAATTGAATATGTCCTTGATCAATCAATGAGCACCAATGAAGTAATATGGGAAGATAGAAAGTTCATTGTAGGAATTAGGACGCTAGCAGATATTTCCTTATTAAAGTTTAATCAGCCTACAAAAAGCATTAGTTTTGATGTTGAAGAAAATAATCAATTAATAACATTAATCATTCCTTTAGAACTTTTATGGAGTCCCTATGAAGTTAATCTTGATGATCAAAAAATTTTAAAACATGAATTTTTTTCAAATCAAACTCATGTATGGTTAAACATCAGACCACAAACTTCTGGAACAATACAAATCATAGGAACCACAGTGGTGCCAGAATTTCCAATATTAGCACCACTTTTTATTGGAATTGCCTTTGTTATTGGACTACAATTAAAAAATAGATTAATCTCCCCCAGACCCACATGAACAAAACCCATATTCGTCTATTCTAACATTGCATAAAGGGCATTTTTCACCATAATCAACTTCCCAGGGTTCTTTTCCAAACAACTTGAAGTGATCATCAATTTCTAGTGGTATTTCTCTTTTTTTAGCCACTATTTCTTTGAGAACCTTACAACTATACATACATTATTGGATACACCAAAAATTGATTTTATGGAATGTGGTTGCCATTGCATCAAGTGTAAAAGTACTAGCCTTAAATCAAATCGTATAGGAAATATTGAAAAGGATGGTTATTTTGACATGCATCATACTTGTGAGAAATGTAACACGCACTTTGACCATTTAGAAGGAGATGTGTTTGAAAATTGCAAAATTTGTAATTATAAATCTAATTAGTTAATAGAGCTTCTTTTGCTAAATAATAGCTCCTATTATCTTGCGAATTTTTCAAAATTTCTTTATTGAATGCCATCTTTGAAAGTATTTTAGATACAAGAAGTGGACTTGCAGACCAGCCATGTGCTAGAAGTTCATTTACAGTATCAGATACGGTTCTTGGTTGATTAAAAAATGATTTCTCTTCAAAGAAATGGATCTTATCTTTTATTTCATCAGCAAAGATGGATATTGGTGCATTAAATTCAGGTTCATATAATTCAGCATTTTCAAGTGTTCTTAAATAGTTTACATTTGATTGATATGTAGTTGGATTTTTAATCTGTTGTTCTGAGGATTTTTCATCATAGATAATTCGAGCTCTATTTTCTTCCATATACGTTGCAACACTATCAATAACATCACCTAAGGTTTTGTTATCAACATAAAAATCCCTGGATTCAATCTCAATTTCATTTTCTCCAAATTTCAGTTTTATCTTTGCCATGTAATTTTTTTAGGTAAGAATTGATTTATTCTGTTAGCTCTAAGTAGCTTAAAGAAGATATCAAAACTTTTACACATATTATAGTGTTTTTTCCCCTAATACATTAAAAAACTAATTTTTACAAGGTATTTTATGAGAACCTCTAGGAAAGTTGTACTTGTAGTATTAGTTTTGGTAGTAATAGGTATTTTTGGATATTCTCAATATTTTGCAATATCACATATTGGAGCTGTTGTTATTAAAAACAAATTTTTGGAAAAAAATGATTCTGGTTCAATCTATAATATACAATTAGAATTTAACAATCCTTCATTGGTAATACTAAATGCCGGAATAACAGATTTTACGATTATAATTGATGATGTAAAAACTGCTGAGGGGGTTCTTGATCCCTTTATTCTTCTACCATTAAGTAAAACAATTGCTAATGGAACTTATCTTGAAGGTGATGAAACTCATGAGTCACAATCTTCATCAGTAAAAATCAGCGGGGTTACAAAATATGATATTGTTTTTTTTTCAATAGAGATCCCTTTCGTTTACTTTCCTTCTGATGAGCAAGCAAGAGAATTTATACATCAAAATTAGTTTGAAGAAATTGTGTTAACAGTTTTTGGTTCAACAGCTCTTGATACAATACGAACTCCTGATAAAGTGTTAAGGGATGTTTTAGGTGGTGCAGCAACATATGCTAGCATATCAGCAAGTTATTTTGTAAAGCCTGGTCTCATTGCTGTAGTAGGAAGGGATTTTCCGAAAAAATTTCATAATATTCTATTAAAAAAACTTGATCTGCGAGGTTTTACTATAAAAAATGGGAAGACCTTCCGCTATGATGGAAAGTATGATGACAGTCTAAGCAAAAGAACCACGCTTAAAACAGAACTTAATGTTTTAGGAAGTTTTAAACCCAAAGTACCTGAGGAATATAAGAAATCTGAATATGTATATCTTGCAAATAATGATCCTGAACAAAATGCCGACTTAATTAAGGAATTTGATAAAGTTAAATTTTCTATGTGTGACACTATCGAGTTTTGGATTGCAAACAAGAAATCTTCAGTAATTAAAATGATTAAAGCTGTAGATGCAGTTGTAATTAATGATGAGGAAGCTAAACTTCTAACAAAAGAACATAATTTGATAAAATGTGCAAAAAAGATTATGAATTGGGGAACAAAATATGTTGTTATAAAAAAAGGGGAACATGGTTCTCTTCTTTTCTATGACGATGTAATTTTCCCATCAGTTGCCTTTTCACTTGAAGATATAGTGGATCCCACAGGGGCAGGAGATTCATTTGCAGGGGCTATGATAGGTTATTTAGCAAGCAAAAAAAATCTAAATCTTTCAAATATTAAAAAAGCGGTAATTTATGGAAATGTTTTAGGGTCCTTCGCGGTAGAAAAATATGGATTAAATGGTATATTGAATCTCAAAAAATCTCAAATTTTAGAGAGAATAAACCAATATGAGAAGATGATTCGTTTCTGAAAAGTTATAGGTGTTAAATTAAAACCGTCTTTATGAAAGATAGATTAGATTCTATTTTTGATCTTCAAAAGGGTCTTGAAAATATGATGAATCTTAAAAGATATCCAAGTGATCTTGAAGGACGGATAGCCGCTTTATGTACTGCCATAATTCATGAAGCAGTTGAATTACAGCGAACTACTAATTGGAAGTGGTGGAAAAAACCTACTAAATTTAATGAAGAAGAAGCAAAAGAAGAGTTAATCGACATTTGGCATTTTGTAATACAAGCATCACTAGAGTTAAAGCTAACTCCAGATGATATTCTAAATGAATACAAAAGAAAAAACGAAATAAATAGAGATAGACAAATAAATGGATATTAGTCTTTAATTGATTGAACTAAATTTGTAATTTCTTTCAAGTCTGTGACACCAATCTTATTAATTACTTGAATCGTATTTCGAAATTTTTTTATCTCATTTGGTAAAACACTAAGAACTGGATCAGGACTAGATGAATTAATAATTCTAGCAGTACTATCTACACCATATTTGTGTAAAGATAACAGGGAATCTCCTGGCTTATGACCCAAGACTTCATGTCCGCAAAGAATAATTGTTTTTATGGTAGGATTTGAATTGATGTAACGAATAATTGAATCAATTCCCTTATTTTCAGAAAGTAGTCTTCCAACCAAGGCTATATTATTCATTAATTGAGAATTTGCAATATCTTTTAACAGATGTATGCTTGATAGAGTACATATTGAAATCGAAGATTTAGAATTTCCTAAATACACTTCCTCAGGAATTGGAAATAGAGTTTTACAAACTTCACCAAAAATATTTCCTATAATATTCATTTTGTCAAGAATTCACGAACAGTTTTTGCTATAAATTCAATATTTTTTGTAGAAACCATGGGATGAATTGGTAATGATAAAACATGAGATGCAGCCCAATCGGTTAATGGTAATTTTATTTTTTTATTGTAAAAGGGAGTTTTATGTATAGGAATTGGATAGTAAGCAGCTGCACCGATTCCTTTTGAATTTAATTTCTTCAATAATTTTTGTCTATTACTTGTTTCAATTGTATACAAATACCAATTAACTTTTTCATTTTTTCTTTCTTTTGGTAGTTTAATATTTAGATCTGAAATCAACTCCGAAAGAATTCTAGCATTTTTTCTTCTCTTAATTAAGAAATTTGGTAATTTTTTGATTTGTATTTTAGCAATCGCTGCACTAATTTCAGGTAAACGTAAATTTAATCCAAAAATCTTAGTATCATAACCATGTAACATGCCATGGTTTCTGATCATACGTAACTTATCAAAAATATTTTTAGAATTAGTTACAATAAATCCTCCTTCTCCTGCGGTCATAACCTTAGCAGGATATAGACTGAAACAACCTAGTTCAGAAAATGTTCCTGTGTGTTTTCCACTGTATGTAGAACCTAAAGATTGTGCAGCATCTTCAATAATTTTCAAGCCATTTTTTTTAGCTATCTCAATTATTTCATCCATGTATGCTACATTCCCATAAAGATGAACTGGCATAATCACTTTAGATTTTTTTGTAATCTTTTTTTTCAAGTCGTTTGGATCCATAGTATAATTTTCCTTCAGGATATCAACAAAAACAGGTTTAGCGCCAACTGAAATTACTGCATTTGCAGTAGCAACAAAAGTAAATGATGGTAAAAGAACTTCATCTCCAGCTTTTAAATTATGAACATATAGGGCTGCCTGCAATGCAGCTGTTCCTGAATTTACTGCAACGGCATATTTTGATTTAACAAAAGTAGACGCTAATTTTTCAAATTCTTGAACTTTTTTTCCTCCAATATTGGCAGCAGAGGTAAGAACACCATCTCGCAAAATTGAGGTTATTTCATTTAATTCTTCTTTGCCAAGAATTGGAATATTTATTGGAATTTTCATAGCAGATTTGATATCAATTACTTTAATAAACCTCATTTGAATTTTCAGTGAATTTTTATATCACTTTCTCAGGCAAACGGCATAAATGGAACGCCGTCATTTACAAGAGACAGATACTGGATACAGGGTTTTTCTTTACATCTTTTACGTCTGCGCTTTCCTGATGCTTACAATTACGGCATATGGAATCTACGCAATGTATGTTGAATGGGAAGAAAATGGAATATATGTCGTGGGTGAAGTTTTAGTTAAGACTGAAATTCCTCTTGAAAATTTTGCAAAGCTTACGACTTGGCTTTTTTTCTCAACTGTTATTGGTTGGTATTGTGTTTCAAGAATTGGATGGAAAAAAACGACAAAGTTGATGACTTGGAAGATGGCCTTGCTGCAGCTAATGTTATTAGGTTTTGTAATAATTTGTTTATACGAAGTTTTGTATAATTTTACAGTTCTTAATGCACAAATTACAGCAGGAATAATAGATGGACAGGTCCCAGATATAGATTCGTTAACTGTTGCATACCCAGATCAAAACAGACCGTGGAACCTAATTTTTGCAACAAAAATGTTCCTTGTTGGATTTATAATAAGTTCACATGCATTTTATCTTAGTACAAAACCAAGAAAGAATTTAGATGCGTAACTTTATAGGCCTACATTTCAAATCTGTTTTGATTTGGATGTTACTGAAAAATTTGATTTAATTGCAAAATCACCCACAGAAGAAATAGTAACGCAAGATGAATTAATGGAGTTATTGAAAACAAATTCTAAACCCAAGCACTACATTGGTTTAGAAATTTCTGGTTTTTTACATCTTGGTAGTTTGATTAGTACTGGGTTTAAGATTAATGATTTTACTAAAGCCGGAATTGATTGTACTATATTTTTGGCAGATTGGCACACTCTAATTAATGATAAACTTGGCGGTGATTGGGATACAATTTCTAAAGTTTCAAAGTATTATGCTGATGCTTTCAAAATTGTCTGCCCAGGAGTTAAGATTGTTTTAGGTTCTGAGCTTTATGACTCTAAAAAAGACTATTGGTTTGAATTTGTAAAATTTACAAAACATATGTCACTTGCAAGAACTATGAGAACACTTACAATTATGGGTCGTTCTGAAAATGAAGAAAAAGTAGATCTAGCTAAACTACTTTATCCGCCTATGCAAGCTGTAGATATTCATTCTTTAGATGTAGATATTGTTCATGCAGGAATGGATCAACGTAAAATCCACATGTTAGTACGAGAAATTTTTCCCAAAATGAAATGGAAGGTACCTATAGCAGTACATCATAAACTTCTCCCAGGACTTTCAGAACCATCTACTGCTTCAAAGGAATCAAAAATTCTTGGTAAAATGAGCAAAACTGATCCAAATTCAGGAGTTTTCATACATGATTCTGATAATGAGATAAGTTCGAAAATCAAAAAAGCTTGGTGCGAGGAAGGAAATAAGGATAATAATCCATTGTTAGAAATTACAAAACATGTGATTTTTCATGAATTCAATGAAATTCATGTACAACGTCCAGAAAAATTTGGAGGGAATGTGGTGTATACGGATTCTTCTCAGTTAGAATCTGATTTTTCCCAAAAAAAATTACATCCATCTGATCTAAAACAAATGGTAAGTAATTATTTAATAAAAATTGTTAGTCCTATACGTGAAAAATTGACAATTAGTAATGAACTTTTTCAAACCATTAAGAAAAGTGTTTGATAAATTGTTGATTATAATGTCTTTAATTCAGGATTTGTTTGTCCAAGATTGTATTTTGATTTGTAACCTCTAGGATTTATCATTAAATCTTTGTAATTATATGTTGAAGAGTTTCCAATAATTACTGTACTTATCATTCCTAGTTTGTCTGAATGTTTTTCTAAATTCTCCAGATCTGTAAGAACCACTGTTTGAGATTCTCGATAGGCTCCTTTAATTATTGCAACAGGTGTAGATAGTTTTCTGTATTTTAATAGAATTTTTCTAGTATCCTGAATCTGGTGAATACGTTTTTTGCTTGCTGGATTATAAATTACAATTACAAAGTCACCTTGAGCTGCAGCTTCTACTCTTTTTACAATAATTTCCCACGGGACCAAAAGATCACTCATACTAAGAACGGCAAAATCAGTCATTAATGGGGAACCAATAATTGATGAACATGAATTTAGAGCCGAAACGCCAGGAACAATCTCAACTTGTAAACCAGTTTTAGGATCCCAACCAGATTCGGCTAAGGTTTCATAGATTAATCCAGCCATTCCATAAATTCCTGGATCGCCGCTTGAAACTAGTGAAACAATTTTTCCTGCTTTAGCAAGATCAATGCATTGTTTAGCGCGTTCTACTTCTTGCGTCATTGCATATCGGTACACATCCTTTCCATCAATAAGATCTTGAACCAAACTAACGTAAGTATCGTAACCCACAATTGTGTCACTTTCTTCAATTACTTGTTTTGCACGAAAGGTCATATGATCGTGATGTCCAGGTCCGACACCAACGATGAAAAGTTTCCCATTCAAGATATCAAAAAATGCTTTATTTGATAATTTATCCCTTTACTGAAGTTGAATTAGTTTATTGGAATGGATCAATAAATGGACTATTAACTATGTGATCACTATTCATTGGTCTTGCAAGATTCACAATTATTTTTCCTTCATACTTGAATTCATCTATATCTGATTTTGTTTCAAGGACTGATGCATTGTCTGGTTCATTCCAAGATATAGTAAAAATTCTCCACATAGGACTGTAATTTTTATCACCGGGAGCAGCATTGGCTATTACGGGTTGAAATCCAAGTGGTCCTGAACCCTTTATTCCATCCATAAACTGGAACATGTCCACTGTTGTCGAATTTCCAATAAGTTTTGCAGAAGTTGGTGCATTAATTACTCCCATAACTTCAGCTGGACCTTTTGGTGTTGCATCAGTTACAATGTAATAGATAGTTTTTCCATTCGGCCCCCAACCTCTATGAGCAATGAAAGTGACTGTCATGTTTTCTGTATTGATGTCCAATACTTGACCTTCATCATATGGAGTTCGGTCTGTCAAAGTCTTATCCAGTTTTATTTTCATTTGACCTTCTGGCCAGACAATTTGTGGCATGTTTATCACCACATTAGTTGGTTTAAGCTCAATTCTTCCAGCTTTTTCTGCTGCGTTTATTGATTCAATTGATTCTAAAACTTCAGCTTTTTGACCAGTTTTCCAGGAAACATCGATAACAGATCTTAATGCACTGTATTCATCAATTTGTAAAGGAGTGCTAGTTAATACTTCTTCTTGAAAACCATGTATTCCATTTCCAGTAATTCCATTTTTGAACATATAGACTTCTTCTAAAACAGATTTTGATGTTTTTTCAAGTGGAGGTGCTAGTTCTACCTTCCAATTCTGTTTTGTAGTTATAAGATCTGCAACTGCTTTATCATTGGTATCAGTTATGATGAAATAAACTGGTTTTTCTTCAAACTTTCCCATATGCATGGGAATTTTTGCTGGCACGTTTGCTCTGGATAATTTTAATGATGGTTCTTCCTGTTGTACTTCTAATTTTTGCATAATTACTTCTGTAGGTTGTCCACGAATCCATCCATCTAGACTGACGGTGGTCGTAAATGATTTAGTATTCATAGAATGCAACGCCAAGGCGGCACCAGTGAATTCAATAGTGCCTGAGTTGGTTTTTGGATCAATTAATGTCATTGCGTATACAGTTTTCCCATCGACCGTCCAAGTAGGTTGATCTTTTACTTGTTCTTTTAAGATTTCATGTAGTACGACAAGTTGGACTGGTTCACTTGCGGTATAGGTTAGAGATCCATCATATAACGAACCTTCATTTGGAGACAAAATAAGTGCCAATTGATGACTCTCATGACCTTGACCTGGATCTTGTGAAGATGTAATGGTTTCTGTAAAATGAATTTTTTTCACAGTCTTGGCATCTACAAACTGTTCAGTAAAAGAAGGAATTGCAAATATGCTTGCAATAGCTACGCCTAAAGCAATTATGATGATAATTTTATTCAATGAAATTCGAACCTGTTGTACACATAAATCCCTTTTGTCAGATGTATTAATTTTATGAAAATCAATTGATTTTTGCTAGCTCAAATTCATCATGTAAAGCCTGTACAACAGATTGACATCCAGTGTCTTTTATTACAAATGCAATATTTAATTCGGATGAACCTTGTGCAATCATTACAACATTAACTCCTTTTTTTTCAACAGCGGCAAATACTCTTGAAGCTACTCCAACTGTACCCCTCATACCTGAACCAATTAAAGCAATAATTGAAACGTCTGTTGTAACTTCAAGTTTTTTGATTATTTTACCTAATAGATTCATTTCAAGCGCATTAACGGCTTTATCTAGATCAGTTTTTTTTACAACAATAGAAATACTAGATTCTGAAGGACTCTGAGAAATCATCATAATGTTTACGCCGACATCTGCAAGAGTTGAAAAAATTTTTGCGGCTGTACCAGGAGCACCTACCATACTTCCACCTCTAACATCAATCAAACCATTATTACGAATCGCACTTACACACTTGACAGTTTTTTTTGTAGCAATATCTGGTGATGCAGTAATATATGTTCCAAGATTTTCAATGTTGAATGTGTTTCGTATTCTCATTGGAATTTTTTTTGAAAGAAGTGGTTCAAATGTACGTGGATGAATCTGTTTAGCACCAAAAAGAGCCATTTCAATGGCTTCAACATATGATACTTCGTTGAGTACTTTAGCATTTTTTACAATTTTTGGATCAGCGGTCATTAAACCATCTACATCACTCATAAGCCAAATTTCATCGGCGTTAATGCAAGAAGCAATTGTTGTAGCAGTGTAATCTGAACCACCTCTACCAAAGGTTGTAATACTTCCATGTTGATCTGCACCTGCAAAACCTGCAACTATGGGAATAATTTTTTTCGCTAAAAGAGGTTCTGTAGTTTTTGATACACGGATTCTAGTGGTATCCATTAAAGGCCTAGCTTCACCAAAATTAGAATCAGTTACAATCCCTATTTCTTTACCAGTAAGCGGAATTGATTTGCTTCCTAGATCTACTAATGTAAAAGATATTAAATTAATTGATAGTCTTTCTCCAAATGAAATTAAATAATCCAAAGAGCGTGGAGTTACTTCTCCCAGAAGAATCATTCCATGTAACAATTCTTCTAATTCGACCGAGATAGAATCTAATTTATCTAACAGTTTTTTTCTATTTTGAGAGTTTTTAATTGAATCCTTGGCCAGTTGATGATATTTTTGAATAATTTTTTTTGTAACTTTATTTGCTTGGTCCTTATTTCCTTTTTGAATTAATTTTGAAATTTCGATAAGATCATCTGTTACACCACTTACTGCAGAACAAACAGTAATTATTTGATTTTTCTTTGATAGTAAATGAAGATATTTTGCGACATCCCTGATTTTTTGAGCAGAAGAAATCGAGGTACCTCCAAACTTAATTACAAGTTTCAAATCAGTATAACCTTTTTTAATTAATCCTTAAATGCTTTAACTTTCCACACGAGGGGCCAAGTAGAAGTGAATTCTGCCAATGTTAGCAACCTTAAACTCAATTCTTAGTGGTTTTGCACTTGAGTACTCACATGTTACTGAGCCCGCAGTAGTTCCTACTGCTTTAACTATAGGATTAAGATACTCTAGGCTATAGGTTCCAACACTTTCTTGGTTTACAGAAATATCAGTTAATTGTTCCATTCCTTTTTCTAGGTCAATTACAACCTCTCCCGAATCACCTTTTCCAGAGAATTCAGCTTTGGAAGTTGTTGCTTTAATTGTTAGATAATCAGATACCACTTGAACATCTCCTAAAATTTTGTCAAATGCACTAGAAGCTAACCCAATTTTTGCGTCATATGGAATTTTAGGAAGGGGTGTATCTGATGCAGAGCTTTCAATTAATCGCATTTTATATTTTTTATTTTTTCCTATTGTAACTAGAAGCATATTATCTTCAGAAATACCAATTTCTATACTATCTTGTTTTTCTGCACGTTTGATTAGTTTTGAAAATTCATCTACTCTAACTCCAAACTTGATATCATTATCACATTCATACTTTTCAAAAGCTGAGTTTGGCCAAGATATATCGATTAAAGCTACGTGGGAAGGATCCATGCCTCTAAAGGTAATTCCTTCTGCATTTGCCACAAAAGTAGCTTCCTCTACTAATGTAGAAATAGCAGAAATTATTGCTTTAAGATCATCAGAGCCACTAGTTTTAGCTGAGAATACCAATGTTAATCACTTCTCTTAAATGTTCAATTTAACGTTATGCGTAGTTTCGCCAAGTATGATTACATTTTGTACATCGATAAAATTGCGTAGTAGGTTCATCAGCACTACGAGTTTGTAACATCCACCATACTGCTTCATTATTCCCACATTTTTCACAATCTATTTTTATTGAAGGTAAAGTTTCCTTACCCTCATTTTCATCTAATATATTTAATTCAGATCGATCATTTTTTTTATCTTTTTTATTTTCTTTTGAATCATTTTCAGAATAATCACATTTTGGACAACTTAAGGTAGAACTTGAATTATTTTTTTTGAGTCGTACCTCGCACTTGGGGCAAAACTTCATTTAATTTACCTTAATTTTAGAATTAAATAATTTTTTTAATTCATTAACGGATTTAATTGCTACTTCAGTAGCATTTGAAATTTCCTTTAATGGATTGCTTTTTGTAGAATTTACTCTCATCCAACATTCGTTAGTAAGTGGATGTTTTATGATGAGACCAGCAAAATCTATGTTTTTTTCTTTTAAAAGCTCATGTTGAACTATGTATAATGTTCCGATATCTGATTGTGTGATAGAAAGACTTACCTCCTTGGGAGAAGATTTCATAATCTGAGCATCCATCGCATTCGAAAAAGAACTTATTGTAGATATAAATCATTATGAGCGATTGACCAAATGGAAAAAAATAACATCTCAGATATCAATTTGATAAAGTCCAAGGATGAGTTTTCTTCAGATGAAATAATTACCATTAATGTAAAGTTTTCAATTCAAGGTGCTCTTCGTGAGGCATTTAATGAGAAAAATTGGACAAGGGCCTATAACAAAAATGATAACTTATTCAAACTCAAATATGGTGTAAAACTCTTTACGAGTGGAATAAGAAAACATGAACTTGGTAAACCTATTGATGCATATAGAAAAGCTTCCCTTTTTTGGACTCGAAATCCAAAGCTAGTAAATCCCATGAAGGAGAAAAGAATTTGGGTTCAAGTGGCTAAGAATTTTGAACCATTCATTAGACTTACCGAAGAAGAAGTAAGACAGGAATTATTTGATTTTGACGAGAAGATAACTTTCAAAGCATCAGATCTTGGAAATGGAAAACACACACTTGGAGCAGAGGCATATGTGGAATGGCAGAAACATGATTACACAGAGCCATTTAGTACTAAATTTAACGCCAAGGAAATTGAAATCAAAATCAATTAGGATATAAGTAGTATTTTCTGGTAAAAAAATATGGCAAAATATGATGGCTTAAGAGGACAAGAATTACTTGAGGTAGAGGAACCAGATAAGGAAGGCGGCGTAACCTTAATCTTCAAAGACAATAGGTTCATGTTTATCAAAGTAAAAGATGGGAAAATAGTAACTCAGTCAATTCCAGAGTAAATACTATTTTACGTGTTTCTCATATAATCCCACAACTAGTTCTTGGCGTTCGGATTGAATAGAACCAGGTCTTTCTTTTCGTACTTTTTCAATTGCTTTTAGTGCAGAATATTTTTGATATTTTATTAAATAACATGCAAGAATGGTTCCAGTTCTTCCAATGCCGGCAGCACAATGAACCATAACTGGTTCATCATTACTAATTCTTTCATGAATAAAATCAACTGCCTCATCTATTTTGTCAATATCAGGTGCACCAAGATCTTCTGTTGGTACATGCAGATACATTGTATCCTTTATCCAAGATTCGGGTAATGCATTTTCTGTCATTGTAACAATCGATTTAATACCTTGATTGAGAACCCAGTTTACTTCTTCAATGGTTGTCGGCATTCCGCAACCTGCTAACTTACTTTCAATTAGCCAAGAAAAGTTAGTTGGTTTTTTTGTAACTTTCCCATGAATTTTACGCCAAAAATTTCCAGGTTTACTCATAAAATAGGAATTAGGTTTTCCATATATTTACACAGCGATATACATAACATTTTTTAAAATTATAAGAAAAAAGAAATTAAAAAGGTGAACTTTTAGTCTATTAGTTCAGTCCAACCTTTTATGAAGACTGAATTCTTGTAGAGTGGAACTGGTTGTCCTACGGTAAAGTCCATTGGTCTCATCCAGAAGATTGCCTTTGTTGGACAAACTCCGATACATGCACCATCAGAGATGCATCTCTCAGGATAGAAAACAAATGCCTTGCCTCTCTTCCAGCCTTCGACTGGTTTTACTCTAAGAACATCTGGTCCCAAAGTTGTACAAATTTCTACGCATAGAGCGCATCCAATGCACATTTGTTCGCTGATGTCAGGAAGTATTGCTACTGGCATAATAACAAATTCAAGCTTTTGGTCTTAATATAACTTGCTGAAAAAATAGAGATTATAACGCCGTTAGAAAATTCATAAGTGTTAGAAATTTAGATCGCAGCAACTTATTCTATAACTTTAGAATCAGAAAATATATAATTAAAATGAATCAAATTAATTCCGATACAATAGGAATTTTTATAGATTGTTCTAGATTGTCTTTTTCACCAATCACATTTACTACCATGCTTGAATTTATTTGATCCAATTGGATCCTGGTCATATGCTTTGATTCTAGAACGTGTCTCCCAGTAATAGATAATGCCCACTCTTCATCATTTTTTTTTCTTGTAAGGCTCGACAAAACAATACATGAATTACTCATCTTTGCAACGCATGAAAGAAGCATTATGTAACTATTTATCAATAAACCCGCATCTTTTTTCTCATTATGGAGATTAAAAAGGCCGTTTAAAGAATCCATGATTAACATTGATTTATTTTCAGAAAGTTTTAGCAAAATTGTTTTAAGTATTTTAATTAAATTATCTTTAGTAGGCTGATACATAATTACATCGTTTTGTAAAGAAATGATGTTGGAGGTGACATAGCCACTATACAACAGATCAAAATCAAGATAAAAAATAGGAGTGTTTGTCTTTAAAATTAATTTGTTTAAGAAAACTGTTTTTAAAAAAGGATCAAAAAACATAATCGAATTCAGCGTTTTTAATTCAATAATTTTCATAATACGTGAAAGTTGATCGTTTGTATATTGCTCAGGATTTTTATCCAACGCTAAACCAGTCATTATCTGATATAATAATGAATTTAGATTCAGCTGATTTTATGCAGGATTTTCCAAAAGATAAGAAAATCTATTTGAATAACGCTTCAACCTCCTTAATGCCTTTTTCAAGTATAGAGGCAATGAAGAGTTTTTTAGTAAATTATAGTACGATAGGACCTGATTCAATTGATTCAGATGGATTTTTGAAAGAAAAACTAATTCAAATTAGGAAGACTATTTCAAATTTAATACATTGTAGACCTGAAGAGATCATTTTCACTCAAAGCACCACTGATGGAGTTAACATGGTTGCAACTGGCTTATCATTTAATTCAGAATCAAATATTGTAATTCGAGGTATGGGACATGAACACCATGCAAATTATTATCCTTGGTTACGCCTTTCACAAAAACTTTTGTTAAAAAGTTTGAAAATAGATCTTAATGGTTTTTTTGATATTAAGGAACTTCATAATTTAGTTGATAAGAATACTAAATGTGTGGCCTTGAGTCATGCTTTGTATAATACTGGAGCAATCCTCCCAGTTGAAGAAGTAGGTGAATATTTAGAAAAAAATAATGTACCATATTTTATAGACGCTGCGCAAACAGTTGGATGTTTTGGCGAGTATGATTTTAAAAAAACTAAATGTAATTTTATGTCATTTAATGGTTCAAAGTGGCTTTGCGGCCCTGTGGGTACTGGAATATTTTATTGTAAAAAAGAATCTAGCAAATTACTTGAGCCCTCTTCTATTGGTGGAGAATCTGCAATGATTTATGACGAGAAAAGTCTTGCATACAAAGATATTCCCGATAAATTTCAAACAGGATTTCGTAATTACGTAGGTTTTGTGGGATTAGATGCATCAATTAACTACATGTTACAGTTTGGATTCAATAATATTCGTAGTAAAATTATAAAGCTTTCAAATCAGATGCGTGAAGAATTATCAAAAATATCTAGTATTACTTTATTTGGGCCAGAGGAACAATCTAAAAGAACTAGCATAGTTTCATTTTCCATAGATGGCCAAGAACCACAAAAAATTGTGGAGTTATTAGAAAAGAAGAAGATTGTTATTGCTGTTAGGGAAATTATGGATAAAAAAATTCTAAGAGTATCTCCACACTTTTTTAATTCTGAAGAAGAAATCCAGACAGTGGTTAATGAGATTAGAAAATTATGATTTATTTTGTTCTTCTATAACCATCATAGTAAGGGTTGATTGGACCTTGTCTATTTTTCGGATTTTATTAGTAATTACTGATCTAAGATTATCTGTACTATCTGAGCTAATTTTTAGCACTATATCATAAACTCCGTATACACCTTGAACTTCATAATTAATGTTTGATTCATTGTCAAGTATTTCCTTTACTTTTGAAATTATTGTTTCATCGGAGCCTAAATCTGAATTTAACAAGACATATGCTATTGGCACATTCAGAATTTCAGTAGACAATATTTAACCTTTCATTATAGTATCAAAACTGATTAGTTAGTTGGGATATTTTTCATTGTGGAATTAATAGATCTGACCCTTACTATTTCTCAAAATCTTCTAAGATTTCCAGGTTTTCATCAGTTAGGGCAATTGGTATTCAAGAAACAAATTGAAATCTATTTTGTTTATAGTTTTTATCTAAAGGTCCAATAATCGGTATTTGGTTTCCACAAAATTTGCATTTGTTATTCTTATCCATATTCCACTCTTGGATATCAAAACCAAATCTTTTGACTACAATCTTGTTACACTCTGAACAATAGGTATGTTCCCATGGGTGACCTGGAACATTTCCAAGATAGACATACTTGAGGCCCTCTTCTTTTGCAACTTGATAATGTTTCTCTAGTGTTTTAACAGGTGTTGGTTCATAATCCATCATTTTGTAATCAGGATGAAATCTCAAGAAATGAATTGGCATTTCAGGACCAAATTCATCATAAATGAATTTTGAAAGCTTTCTGGCATATTCTAAATTATCGCCTACTTTTGGAACTATCAAATCTGTTATTTCAACATGAATCTTAGTCTTGTCTCTGATTTCTAAAAGAGTATCAAAAATTGGTTTAGGATCTGGAATACCAATAAATTTTCTTGTAAACTCGGGTTCCGCACTTCCTTTAAAATCAACTGTAATTGCATCTAAGAATTCACCCATCATTTTTACAGTTTCTGGAGTATCATAACCATTTGAAACAAAAATATTTTTTAATCCTTTTTTTCTTGCAGCTATTCCACAATCCCGTGCAAATTCAATGAAAATTGACGGTTCGTTGTAAGTGTAAGCAATTCCCTGAGCTCCGTATTTTATTGCAGTATCTGCAACTTCTTCAGGAGTCATATCAACTCCTTCTACTTTTCTTCTTTGACTAATGTCAGAGTTTTGACAATATTTGCAGAGCCAATTACATCCAGTAGTTGCAATTGAATAAATTTTGCTTCCAGGATAATAGTGAATCACGGGTTTTTTCTCAATTGGATCCACGTGTCCTGAAATTACTTTTCCATATACGAAAAGATCTAATTTTCCTTCAACATTTCCCCTAACTCCACAAAGACCTATCTGATCTTTTTTTATTTCACAATACCTTGCGCAAGCAGTACAGCGCACTTTGTCATCTGGTAATTTTTCATATAGTATTGCTTCTTTATTCAATTATTATCATTTTAAATTTTTTTGTAAAATGTTTGTTATTTGAAAAAATCATATTCTTGACTTCTTTTCTGTTTTGGTAAATCTTTCATTACAGCTTGAACTACCTCACTATGATTATACGTTAGATGTCTTAGAAATTTCGCTGATTCGTCCTTTCGTAAATCTTCATTTCCAAAAATTATTTCAGGGCTTGCTAACTCTTTTATTATAGTCTTACATTCATCACATGGTTCAAAATCGAGATATAGTTTCAAGGTCATTTTTTATCATCTATCCTAGATAATTAGTATTTATCCTATCTGATGGATTGAGAAAGAGGTTCCTCTAGTTTTTTTAGTTTAGGTTTAACCTTCTCAATTGCATCTATCAAGTCATTTTGTGTAATTTCTATTTCCTTTACTATATGCAATTTCCCACTTACATAACGCTTCAAAGCCGTAATACCAGCTCTATTTACAATTGCAGCAATTTCGGCACCGCTAAAACCATCTGTGCGTTCAGCTAATTTTCCTAAATCTACATCTTTTGCAAGTGGTTTTTTCTTTGTATGAATTTTAAAGATGTTTTCACGTGCTTTTGAATCTGGTAATGGCACTTCAATAATACGATCAAACCTACCTGGCCTAAGTATTGCAGGATCAATCATATCAATTCTATTAGTAGCACCAATTATCAATACATTATGAAGCTCTTCTAATCCGTCAATCTCTGTTAGGATTTGTGAAACCACATTTTGTGTAACATGTGAATCAGAGCTATCCCCTCTCCTTGGAATTAGAGAATCTATTTCATCTAAAAACACTATACAAGGAGCAGCTTGTCTGGCTTTTCTGAAAATTTCTCTGACGCCTTTTTCAGATTCTCCTACCCATTTTGATAACAATTCAGGACCTTTTATGCTAATGAAATTAGATTCAGTCATTTTTGCAACTGCCTTTGCTATCAAAGTTTTACCTGTACCAGGAGGACCATATAACAAAATTCCTTTTGGTGCTTGGACATCAACATATTCAAAAGCTTCCTTGTGTTTAATGGGCCATTCAATTGCTTCACGTAATTCCTCTTTGAGTGAATCTAATCCGCCCACATCATCCCATGTCACATTAGGGGTTTGTACCATAACTTCACGTAATGCAGAAGGTCTAACTTCTTTTAATGAATCTCGAAAATCTTCATTTGTAATTACAATTTTTTGTAATATTTTTTGAGGAATTTTTTCTTGATCAAAATCTATCTCAGGCATAACTCTTCTTAATGATCTCATTGCGGCTTCTTTGGCTAAGGCTTGCAAGTCAGCTCCCACAAATCCATGGGTAATTTTTGATATGGCTTTAAGATCGACTTTTGCTTCAAGTGGCATGCCACGAGTATGAATATTTAGAATTTCAAATCTTCCTTCATCATCGGGAATTCCAATTTCAATTTCTCTATCAAACCTGCCTGGTCTTCGAAGTGCAGGATCAAGAGAATCAGGTCTATTTGTTGCAGCAATTACTACGACCTTGCCTCTGCTTTTCATTCCATCCATTAAAGTAAGGAGTTGTGAAACTATTCGTTTTTCAACTTCGCCAGAAACTTCCTCTCGTTTTGGAGCAATAGAATCAATTTCATCAATGAAAATAATGCTTGGGGCATTTTCTTCTGCTTGTTTGAAAAATTCTCGTAGTCTTTCTTCGCTTTCACCGTAAAATTTTCCCATGATTTCTGGCCCACTTATAGATGTAAAATTAGCATTGGTTTCACCTGCAACGGCTTTTGCTAAAAGTGTCTTGCCAGTTCCGGGAGGCCCATACAATAAAACACCCTTGGGAGCTTCAACTCCAATTTTTTCAAATAATTCAGGATGTCTCATTGGTAATTCTACCATTTCACGGATTTTTTGTACTTCATTTTTCAAACCACCAAGTTCGTCATAGGTAATTCTTGGTATAGAAGAGTCAATGGCTTTTGTCATTGAACCTAGCTTGAAGATTGTGTTTTCTGTAACTATGACAGGTTTAGCAGGTTTAGTACTAGTTATAATAAAATGAATTCTACCACCCACATGGGTTGGTAATACAATAGAATCATGAATTGAGAAAACATGATTTTGATAATCATTAATCATCACTTCATGAAGTCGGGCTTCATCAATAGGTAATTTTTCTGTAGGGGATAATACAATTTGTTCAGCTTCTACAGCTTCTACAGATTTTACAGTAACTTTATCACCAATTCCTCCCCCAATATTATGCCTAGTTAATCCGTCAATTTGGATAATTCCAGAACCATAGTCATCAGTTGATCCTGGCCATAGCTTAACATGTGTTTTCTTATGATAAGTTAATTCTAAAATTTGACCTGTATCCCATTTTGTATCTTCAATAATTTTTGGATCAATTATTGCTCTACCCTTTCCAACATGCTGTTGAGGAATTTCCTCAATTTTTAATTGAATTTCAGTCATAGTTTATCACCAAAAAAAAGGAGGTTATTCTACCTCCACGATTTTGCCTTTTGGTTTTTCTTGTTCAACCAGATTGAATCTTAATTCTAGAATTCCATTTTTGTATGAAGCCTTTGCAGAATTTTCGTCTACTTTTTGAGTTATTGGAACTTTGGCATGGTATTTCTTTTCCCCATGTTCTGCATCAATGTGAACTGCTTTATCTTCTACAACAACTTTAACGTCTTTTTTTTCTACTCCAGGCATTTCAGCTACAAGTTTGAGAACTTTTTCTTTATCATCAACTAGTGTATCCACTAAAGGCTCCCTTGTATCTGATGTTGGAAATAAACCTGGTTTTACATTACCATATTCTTTTACTACTGGTTTTCCGTCAGGCCCAACAGTCATAGTGTAACCATAATAAAAGGGTCCAGAACGTTGAATGGTTCCAGTATCTTTTACCTCATCAAAGATATCATCTAGATTCATAAAAGACCTAGACATTCTCTTGAAGAGTCTATCAAATTCGTTATCAAACATTGTCATATTTATCTATGTTATGTAATATATATTACATTATATAAGTATTATGGTATATGAGATGAAATATTACATAATCCTAATATAATTGACACTATATAATAATTTTGAATGAGACTAGCAAATACATCTGTTCCTGAAGCGATAAGGGAAATTATCACACAAAATCGTTCGGTTCACGATTGTATGAAAATGGATGTGATTAACTATACAGCTCTAGCGGTAAGGATACAGCCCATTGTAGAAAAATATCTTGGAACTCCGGTTAATTTGAATACCATTGTGGTTGCCATCAAACGCTATTCTGATTCGTTTGAACAAAAAGAGGAAGTCAAAAATGAATCAGTATTAAAAAATGCTAGACTTTCTTTAACAGATGGAATGTTAGGAATTAAATTTTCGGCTGATGATTTTGGAACAGAAGATACAGCTACTCTAATGAGTAAATTTTCACAAATAAATCCAGATTATGAATTTTTTAGATTGGCAGATTCTTTTAGAGTATTGACAGAAGATTTAGCTGGAATTAGAGAGTTATTTGGAGCTTTTGGAAATGCTGAAGATAAATTTAGTACAGGTTTAGCTAAAATCAAAATTCTCATTCCACCTGAACAGGATAGAAATGATGTTGCCTCCTATGTAGCTGGAATACTTCATTCAAACGGAATAGAGCCAGCTAATGCTTTTTTTAGTAAGGATAATATCACTATTGTTCTAAATGAAAAAGACGCATCTAGAGCATATGAAATTTTGAGATCAGAAATTGTGAGATAAAATTTAGATTATACACCAAGGCTTTCTGCTTTGGTCAATTCTAGGAATACCTTATCTCCTACTGAAAGTCCAAGTTCCTTATACTCACGCATATCAATTTTCAAGGATGTCATCCCGCCACCTGATAAACCACCCATCCCACCAGATAACATTTTGTTTAATCCCTTCATCATATCATCCATATTTGAAAATCCCATAATGTTAGAACCTAAGGCAGATGGAGGTTGATTTCCTTCTTTGATATCTTTAGCTGATGATAGAGAAACTATAACGTAGGGAGCACCGTCTGGGGCTGCATCAATTCGGACAATCACATATTCCTTCTTCATAATTTCTTTGTGACAATTTGACTATTTTACTTTATTCCTGTCTGAGGAGCAAAAATTCATATTTTTGAAAAAATACCGCTTAACTTAAATCTGTAATTTTGGGCTGACCAAAATATGGAACCACTCAATATAGCTGTAATCATAAAATTAGAACCAGATTTTTCTGAGGGAAATGTGAGTTATAATCCAAATGGGACCTTAAACAGGGCCGAAACAAAGAATACGCTAGGCCCACATAGTGCTATAGCAGCTGAGGCTGCTTTTTATGCTAAAGTCAAGTATGGAGCAAACATTTCCATTGCTACAATGGGACCACCAATTGCAGATTTGGCTCTTCAGCAATCTCAAGAAATCAGTGATGCAAAGGAGCTCCATCTTTACAGTGACAGAGCTTTTGCTGGAGCAGACACTTTAGGAACTGCTGAAGCTATAAGAGCTGGATTAGGAAAAATTGAGGGAAAGCTTGATTTGGTATTTTCCGGACACCGAGCTTCTGATGGTGAGACTGGGCAGACAGGACCTCAAGTTGCCTGGAAATTAGGATTTACTTTTCTTGGTAATGTTATAAGTTATGATGTTGATGTTGAGAAAAGAACGGTTAGGGCTAAAAGATTAGTCAGTTTGCAAGGTGTCGATGATGTTATAGAAGAGATTGAAGCTCCTTTACCAGTTTTTATTGCAATTGATCCCTCATTCAAATCAAATTATAAAATAGTATCAGAAAGATTGGATTTTCAAAAATATAAAAAAGAAGCACAAGTTCGTGCTATAGATTATAAAAATTATCTCAAAGTTTTCAATGTAGAACAACTAGGAGTTGATCCTACACTAATTGGTCTTCCTGGTTCACCGACTATAGTTCATAAAGTTGAAAGAGTGCCAAAGAGTACTGCTACAAGACAAGTAACCGTTGTAGACGGTGCTAATCCTGAAGAAATTAAAAAAGTGGTGATTAAGATGCGAGAGGCCTTATTGGCAATGGTGATTAAATGAGCGAAGAGAAGTATAGACATCTTTATGTAGTAATAGAAATTGAAAATGGAAAGCCTATACCAGTTAGTCTAGAAATGTTAGGACAAGCAAGAAGATTAATGGATGAATTCAATAAAAAATATTCATCCAAAGAAAAAGTAGTAGCGGTTTTACTTGGAGATAATGTAAAAGAAGTTACCACAACTCTCATTCAATATGGAGCAGATGTAGTCATTATTGCTGAAAGTCCTGAATTAAAATATGTAAGAAATACAATTTATACAAAAGTAATCAGCCAGATTGCCCAAGATTCAAAACTTGCTGATCAGATTGAAGTGGAATATGCTGGTCAAATTAAAAAACCTAGGTACATGTTTTTTGGGGCTGATAGTATTGGCAGACATTTATCTTCTACAGTTTTAGTTGAATTAGATTCAGGCCTTGCGTCAGACATTAACCAATTAGTAATCAGTGACTTGAAGATAAATCATCAACATAAAACAGCTGGAAAACCTATAACATATAAAAAAACTCTTGAAATGTACAGGCCAGATTTTTCAGGTTTCTTATGGACCACCATTTTATGCTTGGATAATATTAATCCAAATTTCCCCCGAGAATATTACCCCCAAGCTTGCAGTATTATTCCAGGAGTTTTTGAACCAGTAGAACCAGATTCAAGCAGACAAGGAAAAATTATAGAATTTGTTCCAGAGTTTGAAGAAAAAGATCTTCGAATAAAAATTCTCAGTAGAGAAATAATAAAAAAACAAGTAGATTTTGATAGCTATAAAGCAATTGTAAGTTTTGGTCGTGGCATAAAAGATGATCCTGAAAAAAATATTAAATTAATTGAGAAGCTTGCAGAGCAACTAAACGCAGGAATTGGGGTAACACTTCCAATATCTAAAAAACCATTTTCTGTTAGTCAATCTTTAGAATCAACATATATGATTCCTGATAGAGTGATTGGAACTAGTGGGAGCAGAACTGGTCCTCTTCTTTATGTTGCAGCAGGAATAAGTGGAGCAATGCAACATGTTTGGGGAATGAAGGATTCTGGATTCGTTGTTGCTATTAATCCTGATGAGAAGGCTCCCATTAAAGATGAGTGTGATATTTTTATCAAAGGAAGAATGGAAGATGTTATTCCATTATTAATTGAAGAGCTCAAAAAAGAAAAACTAGTAGTAGAGGCATAGATTGGGGTAAGATTTGGAAAAATATGATGTAGCAATTATCGGTGGCGGCTCAACGGGTTTAGCAGCACTTAGAAGACTATCAACACTTGGAAAGCAAGCCATACTTTTAGAATCAGGTTCAAAAATTGGAACAAAAAATCTCTCTGGTGGAATTCTTTATTCAAAGAATCCTAAAAAAGGAAAAGTAAACAACGTCGAAGAGATATATGAAAACTTTCTCTCAGATGCACCTTATGAAAGAAAAATAACAAAATATCTTTTACAATCAACCTCTAAAGACAAAGTTTTCACCATGGATCTTACTAAAGCTCATGAGCATCAAGCAAATTTTGGATATTCTGTTTTGTTAAGTAAATTGAATTCGTGGTTTGCAAAACAAGCTTTGGAGAGTGCTGAAAAATGCGGTGGGGGAATTGTTCCAGGAGTTCATGTAAGCTCCTTAAGAAATAACGAACAGGGTGGAACAACTATAATTCAAACTGATGAATTAGATGAATTTGAAGTAAAAGCTGTAATTGCAGCTGATGGTGTAAATTCGGAAATAGCTGAAATCACTAGGGTTAGGGAAAAATTTTCTCCTTCTCAGCTTTACCAAGGTGTTAAGGTAATCATAAAACTTCCAGAAGAAGTAATCAATGAAAGATTTGGTATAAGCTCTGATGAAGGTGTAGCGCATCTCTTTGCAGGGGATGTTACTCTAAATCACATTGGAGGAGGATTTCTTTATACTAATCGCAATACGTTGTCTTTGGGTGCAGTTTATCACTTCAGTAGTCTTTTAGATAAACCAAATCAACCTCATGAATTAATTGATGCCCTTCTAAGAAATCCATTAGTTAGTGATCTGATTAAAGATAAAGTTCCAATAAAACCAGAAATTGATAAGAATCTACCTCCAGAAGAACAACTACGAATAAAGTTTGGGGTTGCCAAATTAATCAAAACCTGGCATGAGATCAGAGATGCATATTTGTCAAAAACTGGAAAAGATGATCTAATAAAAAGTGGGAGATATGAAAATGAAGAAGATATCAAAATAAAACTTGATTCAGTTAATCAACAGATCCAGGAAAAATATAAAGTAACCTTTGGAACCGATTATGTTGAAGAAGAATACGGTGCAAAGCTAATTCCAGATGGAAAACGTTGTAGAATGAAAAAACCATACTTCAAAAATATTCTTTTTGTTGGGGATGCAGCTGGAAGAGGTATCTTTGTTGGTCCTAGGATTGAAGGTCTAAATGTTGGAATTGATGACGCAGTCAGAGCTTCCGATGCAATAGCAAGAGCAATTGACCATAACAATTTCTCAACGGATTATCTAGGAGAATATTATACAAAATCAGTTGAGGAGAGTCCATATACAACAGACATGAAGCAAATTGACAAAGATTATTTGAAAATTTTTCTTGATGCAGCAAAAGATATTCCTACAGATATTATCAGTGCAAAATATGGAACAGTTCTCAAATTGATGTCAAGTGGAAAATTACGTGGCATTGCCGTAAAATTTGCAAATCTTATAGGATATGAGAAATTACTTCCTTTAGTAGAATCAGAGGAAACTTACGTTAAAGTTCCAATTGAGCTTGCTGAGAGGCTTGGAGAAACAATGAAAACAACTTATTCTCCATCAATTCCTTCACTTGCAGACAGAGTTGCAAAGCTATCATACAATGATGATAAGGTTTCGCATATCAAAGTTCTAAAGCCTACAAGTGAATTTATGAAAAATATGATTACCTTATGTCCCACGAAATGCTATACTGAAGAAAATAATAAAGTGATGATCCTACACGAAGGTTGTATCGAATGTGGTACATGTTCTCAGGAAACAGATTGGAAGCATCCTCGTGGAGAAAAAGGAATCCATTACAAGTACGGATAAATCAGAAAAAATTTAGTTATGCACTAACTTTGATTTTCTTTAGATCTTCATATACAGTACGTATTTTTGAATGAAAGTTCTCCATACGAGGTGTAAGAAGAGGATAAGCAAGGTAGAAATCTTCTGCTTCTCGAATGTAACGTTGTATTTTCTCGTTTCCAGGAATTTCCGCAACAAATCGCATATTATTTAATCTGTCAGCTAGTTTTATTGTCTTAATGTCATAGGAAGCATTTGCAAGAATATTACAATACTCATAGAATCGTTGGGATTTACGTTCTTCATCAGTAGTACCAGAAAAATTTTCTAGTGGTTGAATTTTTAATCTCATAATCATATTATACACATAATCTCCAAATCTATGAATAAAGTATGCATCATAACCATAGGTCTTTGAGGCGTAGAAATCTAAAATTTTTTCGTCATCCTCCATAAAGTCATGTAATATTGCCCCAGCAATTTGAAGAGAGGTTAATAGTTTATTTTCTGATTGATAATGTTTAATGACTTCTAAGGTAACAGGCCATGTATGAGTTTGTAAAAATGAGGATACACCATCTTCTCGTTTTACACCAGCGTGTACCTCTTCAGCCATCTCAATTGCACTTTCAACAATAGTATCAATTCGAAATTTTGCTTCGTTTTCAAGGAAGGATAAAAGTTCGTCTTTAGTAACAGATTCATTTGACATGATAATAATATATCATTTGTTACTTAAATTTCTGTTCTTTTTAATTTATGAATGATGATGGCTGGTCCTGCAAAATAAATCCCAACATTAAGAAGAATTACTCCTATTCCATATCCAATCATGTCAGCTTCTGAATCAATATCAATATAATTTAGAATCGATAATGAGGTAAGAAGTGGAGTAATTACTACCTTAACAGTTTCTTTAAAAATAGGATTTTGTCTTTCCCAATCAGCTATAGTTGGACTAAATGAGTAATACAGTTGATTAAATGATGATAGAAAAGTTTTGCCAGATTCTGTATTCATTAGAATATCATCTCTAACTTCTCGTAATTTTTGTACTTGAGGAGCAATCTCAGTACCAAATGTTGCAGTTGCTATAAGACATCCACCTCCATAATCTGAAAAATTATCATTTGATTTTGAAATAATTCCAAATGATTTTAAAGAATTTTCAAATTTTTGTAAGTTATTTTCAAACTCATCTTCAGTACTTGCGTATGATATTTTGTAAAATTTACCATTGCTTGCAATTAGAGCTTCTTTGTATTTTATTTTAATTTCCTCAGTAGGAGTAATTGCCGCTCCAGTCACTACTGAAACAATTGCTTCTAATCCATTTATTGTCATATTTTCTTTAGATTGAATAACTAATAGACCGCTGTCTAGAGAAGATTTTAAGAATTGATTTTCCCATTGTTCATCAAATTCTTTTAATGATTGTCCAGTAGAATTTAATATTAAAACTGAAATTGATGATGGAAGTCCATTTGCCTTTGGTTCAACTGCTGCTACATCGGGGATGGCGGGATTTGGATCTTCAAGTTCTTGAACAAACCATCCTTGAGGAAATTCAATTAGAAATCCAAACTTTTCACTAGAATATTTTTCTTCAAAAGTTTGTGGTTTTGATTCTGTAACTCTTTCTGGGTTCCCCAATTTCAAAAGATCTGGAATTTCAGAACGCTTAACAACTTCAGCTCGTATGATTTCTCCTTTACCCCAATCAAATGGAATGTCATTTGCAGCTGTTTCAAGTGTAGCTATTTTATCAAGCGTTTCAAAGCTTCCTTGCGTAATAAGACGGCCAAATACAGTGTATTTACCATCAAGAAAACCGTTCTTGTATTTTCCATCCTTATCTTCATCCTCATGTACAATAAAAAATTGTGAGCCAGCACTGTCTGGATCAGCAGATCTTGCCATAGAGAGTATTCCTCTATTGTGTTTTATGTCGTTAAATTCAGCTTTAATTTTATACCCAGGATCACCAGTTCCCCATTCAGTTACGGTTTCATAGGCGCCAGGTTTTGTAAGGGGGTCACCTCCCTGTATCATAAAACCCTCAATAACTCTATGAAAAATAGTTCTATCGTAAAATCCATTTTTTGTTAAATTAATAAAATTTGCAACATGATTTGGGGCGTCGTTAGGGAAAAACTCTAAAACTAATTTTCCTGATTGAGTTTGTAAAATAACTACCTCATCATCGGTTTGAGCAAATGTTGGATTTGTAATATTAATAAGTAAAAATGTTAAAGCCATGAAAATTAATACAAACTTCATAAATTCTCTTTTTTTAGCTTTAATAAAAGCCATGACAGACATTAGTTTTTATCATTCTATAATATCAAGTTTGAATATGGATTCCGATGAGCATATTCAGGCTCATATTCTATCAGTGTGGAAAGAAGCAAAAAAATTATTTTCTCTGCATGGAACTGAAGGCATGTTAATTTTAACAGATAAACATTTGATGTTTGTTAACAAAACTGAGGCAAAAATGAGATGGTGGAACGCTGCAACCCAAAGACAAGTTCTAACTTTTTTAAAAGTAAACGATGTAATGATTCATCAAGATGGATATGGTGAAGAACAATTAAGAATAGATTTACAGAATAAAAAAAATCTTGAAATAAAATTTAATGATGTTTTGGATATTAGTTATGAAGATAAAACTTGGGGAAGTGTTTTGAATTTAGAAATTAATAAAGATAATAAGAAACAAAAATATCAATTTTCAGTAGTTCAAGATTGGGTAAAATATCCTGCTAAAGCACCAACTAAATATATGAAAGTTGATTGGTCAGATTTTATTCAATACATTAAAGATAGACAAAAAATTATGAATTAAAATTGAATAATGTTTATGCTGTAGGAGTAGGTCCGGGAAAACCAAACTATATCACAAAAATAGTTAAAGATATCATAAATGATTCTGATATTGTTGTTGGATACAAGTATACTCTAAAAACAATCGAAGAGTTGCTTTTAGGAAAAGAAGTTTATGAAATTACTATGAATACTCAAGAAGAAGTTTACCAAAAAGTACAAAAAAATTTAGGAAAAAAAATTTTGGTAGTACCATTTACTGGCGATGTAAATTTTTCAGAATCGGAAGTAGTTGATAGATTAATTGAGGTTTTTGGAGATATCCAAATAGTGCCTGGAATCAGCTCTATTCAGGTAGCAGCTTCTAGGGCAAAAGTTCCTTTGGATAAATCAAAGGTAATCACTATGCATATTTCTACTTCAATTGAACGAGAAAAAATTGAACTACAAAAGGCATTGATAGACGGATTCAATGTTGTACTAGTACCTAGACCATGGCAAAAAGAACCTACAAAACATTTCATGCCATCTGAAATTGCTCAATATTTGAAGAAAAATGGTTTTGATACGATGAAATTAAAAGTGCATGTTTTTGAAAATTTAACCTCAGATAAAGAAAATGTTTTTGTTGGTATGGTAAATGAGTTAGAAGGAAAAGAATTTTCTGATTTATCTGTAATGGTTTTTGATCAATCTAAATTAAATTCGTATATTAATTTCAATTAAGTGGTGTAGCTGTAGGCTTTTTGAGGATGCCTGATTCTATATCAGGAAAAACTACTACGTCAATTTGCATCCATGGGTAATCTACATCAAATAAACTATAAAATCCAATTTTTTCCATTGTAACACTCCATTTTTTACCAGGCATAATACTACCGCTAGTTATTATGTTGTCTGGGGTATTAATTCCAGCACGAGAACTAGTATCTCGAGTACCGCTTGAAATGCTATGAGGAACTATGTCATTGTTGACAAATGTGAGTATCTTTCCAGGTACAATTGATGCTCTATCTATAGAGTAATATCCCTTAGAACCTGTTTTTTGAATATAATTAGAATCACTTGGATTAGATGAACCTTTTAGAATATTGATAATAATTTCGTTTTGTTGATTTTGGTTGGCGCTAGTTGTTGATGTAGTAGATGAGATTGTAGGAACTGTTCCAGTCAGTGTTGAAATTTTTGTTGTATAGATTATTTTATTTAATTCGCCTCCTTGAGTTAATCTACCAGTGAATGTATAGATTGAACCTTCAATGCTGTTTTCAACTAATTTACCAAAGAAACTAATGGAAACTTCATTACCAATTGAATTTTCTGCAGTACCAACCAATCTAATATAACGTCCTTCCCTTAACAAATTACCAGAGATGTTAGTAGCATCAAAATCTAATTCGTTGATTGTGACAAATCCATCTTCTACTACAATCTTATTACTACTTCCAACCTTTTGCCCAACTGATATTAGTAAATCAATTTCAGAAATTTTAATTGATTTTTCAGTTACTGCAAAACCAGACCCCTCTACAAGATAAGGGGTATTTGCTACTAAATCAGCATATGATTCACTAAATGATGTTCCAATAAAGATTAAACT
>JAQBHA010000038.1:0-23659 GCA_032128215.1 Nitrososphaerota archaeon
ACATTTGAGTTTGCTGGAGGCCAAGGTTATACCCTGCCTCCACCCCCCCCAGCTGCATCATCATCAAAAACAATACCAAATACACCAAGTTAACTAATAGCTTCTGCAGTATCACAAAATCAAATTAACCTTTCATGGAAAGCACCTACAAATGATGGGGGCGCGGCAATTAGTGGATATAAAATCGAGTTAAGAGTAGATAATGGTACATTCAATATTCTTGCAGCAGATACTGGAAAAAGTACAATATACTCACATGCTGGATTAAAAACTGGTATTACTTACCATTATAGAGTATCAGCAATAAACTCCGTTGGTACTAGTACTCCATCTACTGAAATTAGTACAATGACTAAGCTTCCAGAAAAAGAACAAGAACCAATAAAAAATGTACCCGACTTTGATCCAAAACAAGGATCTCAATATTACATTGATAGATACAATAACGAACCTGCTTACAAAGAATGGTTTGATACAAACTACCCGGATTATACAATTGAGGAAGCTATAGAGTTGGCAATTCCAGGTACTTTCTCGGTAAATTCAACAAAACCAATTTTATCTTTTGTTGATCCTAAAAAAGATCCTAATTCTTACATTGATAGATACAATAATGAACCTGCTTACAAAGAATGGTTTGATACAAATTTTCCTGATTATACTATCTATGAAGCAGTGGGAGTAACCCCACAAGAACCTGTAAAAGGTAAACCCCCAGAACCTCCAACAGGAGAATGTGGACCTGGAACAGTTTGGGTCGACGGATATTGTGAAGCGATTAAGGATAAATCCGGAGGTGGTTGCCTAATTGCTACTGCTACTTTTGGATCAGAGCTTTCCCCACAAGTACAATCTCTCCGAGAATTAAGAGATAATACCTTACTTCAAACCAGTTCAGGAAGTTTCTTTATGGACGGATTTAACAGATTTTATTATTTATTTTCTCCAACTGTAGCAGATATTGAACGAGAAAACCCAATTTTTAAAGAAGCAGTAAAGTTAACCATTACTCCAATGCTATCTTCACTTTCTATTCTAAATTATGCCGATATTGATTCAGAACAAGAGGTATTAGTTTATGGTGTGGGAGTTATTTTGTTAAATCTTGGAATGTATTTTGTACTACCAACATTTGCCATATTGGCAATTAGACGAAATCTTTGCCGCAAATCCTTTAGAAACTAATGCAAATCCAATTCTTATGATAGATCTGATTTTATTTTTTCTTTTTTTATCCATGTAGTTCTATTTTTATGATCAATTAACACAATTCCCATCTGTGATATTTGATCTCTAATTTTATCTGCATCAAGAAATTTTTTTTGAATCCTTAATGACTCTCGTTTTTTGATAAGATTATTAATAGAACTAATTTCCGTTTCAGAAATTTTTGGAAGAATTAATCCTAGGATATTTGCCATTTTTTCAAAATGTGATAGTGCACTGTCTGCTATTGATTTTGTTAGAGTATCTGATGCTGCAAGCTGATTTATCTGATTCACAAATTTGAAAAATTCTTGTAAAGCCAGATGTGTATTCAAATCATTTTCTAATGCAAAATTAAATTCCTTTTGGGATTCTTTAATAGTATTTTTAATTTGTGTGTCATCGTCATTTCCAATTGAAAGTTTCATTTCAAAATATGCTGATTCAACTTGTCTCCATTTTGTTATGTTTTCTTGTAATAATTCTTCTGAATAATCTAATGGCTTTGAGTAATGTCCAGACAAACAAAATAATCGTATAATATTTGGACCCCAATTTTGTAATCCATGTCGTATGGATTTGACATTACCCATTGATTTTGACATTTTTTCCCCATCTATTGTAATCATTCCTACATGCATCCAAATTTTCGCAAATGGTTTTGATGTATATGATTCTGATTGCGCAATTTCATTTTCATGATGGGGAAAAATCAAATCTCTCCCTCCTCCATGAATTTCAAAATTTTCTCCAAGATATTTGATACTCATTGCTGAGCATTCAATATGCCACCCGGGTCTTCCTCTGCCCCACGGGCTATCCCATGATGGATCTTCATTTGAGAATTTCCATAAGGCAAAATCAAGTGGATCATTTTTTGCCTGATCTACTTCTACTCTGGCACCTGCCAAAAGATCATCTATTTTTTTCTTTGATAGTTTCCCATATTCTGGAAATTTAGAAACTGAAAAATAAACTCCATTTTTAGAAACATACGCAATATTTTTTTTGAGCAAATCTTGAATCAAATCAAGCATATCTTGGATGTGTTCTGTGGCTAGAGGGTATCTTGTTGCACGAAGAATATTTAGATCATCAAAATCGTTATAGTATTTTTCTATATATCGTGAGCTAATAGCAGATGCCAGAATATTTTCTTGCTTTGCTCTATTGATAATTTTATCATCAACATCCGTAAAGTTTTGTATAAATTCTATCTCTATCCCATTTGATTCTAAATATCGACGTAATACATCAAAAATAATTATTGTTCTTGCATGACCTATGTGTGATTCATCATAAACTGTAACTCCACATAGATAAATTCTAACTTTAGAAGAAACATCGAGTTCTTTTTCACTCTTAGTTAAGGTATCTAGGATCTTCATTTTTTAATTCCTTATCTATTATAGCCTGGCTGCAGTTATTCTCTTATGTTCGTTGGTTTTGTACATCTGGTAGATTTTATCAACAGTAATCTTTTCAATATTTGTAGCTTTTACTGTTTCCTCTATTGATAATTTTTTTTCAAATATACAATATAAAATCAAATCAATCTCTTCATACTTGACACCAATTTCTTCTTCTGCGATCTGTCCTTTCCATAAATTTGGACTACTTTTTTGTGTAATAATTTCCTCTGGAACCCCCAAAAATCTTCCAAGCTCTCTTATTTGAGTTTTGTACAGAGAAATAATTGGAAGAATGTCCGCACTACCATCTCCAAATTTTGTAAAATAGCCAATAAGGAATTCACTTTTATCACTAGACCCAACAACAAGCAAATTATTTGAATTTGCATAATAATAAAGCAGGCTTGCTCTAATACGTGCTCTTAAATTTCCTAACGCACGTTCATTTGGTATAATATATTTTGAATATTCTGAAACTATAGGACTAATGTCAAGTAGTTTGTATTCAATTCCTAATTTTTCAATAATTTTTAGTGCCTCTTCTGTTTCCTCTTTTGGAGATATTTTTGTATCTGGCATAATCATCGCAAGTGTTTTATCTTTTAAAACCCGAGAGCAAAGATACGTAATTACCGCAGAGTCAACTCCGCCACTTAACCCCAAAATTATGCCATTTGTATTACTTGTAGCAACTTGGTTTTTGAGAAAATCCTCTATTTTTTTTGTAATTGTTGTATAATCCTGATTTTTAATTTCACTAAGTAATTCGTTCACTAATTTTAATTTAAAACAGGTTTATCATAAAAGTTATGCCAAAAGAGGTTCATATGCCAATTCATTAAATCACTTTACTAATAAAACGGGACATTTTGCGTTTATCCCAACAGTAGCTGAAACTCTTCCCATTAACATTTCCTTCCACATTGCATTACCTTTTGTTCCCATAACAACTAGGTCTATTTTTTGGGAATCAATCAAAGAAAGAATCGATTCTGAAACATTTTTTGATGGAATTATTGTATAATCTAATGGGATTTTGAATTTTTTTGCTTGAATCTCCAACTTGGTTATTCCATTTTTCAATACATCGATAGTGCTAAGTGACATTGATTTTTCACGACTAGGCGTGTCATTTACCCAGCTTCTCTGAAGATCCTTGTTGACAATTGATACTACACATATAGAGGCTCCATACAATTTTGCAATCGATAATGCTTTACCAAAAACTTTTGGTGCGTGTTTTGTGTCATTAAATGGAACAAGGATTCTCTTAACTGATTGATAATCTGAGAAATTACAATCGTCTAAATCTTTACAAATTATACTGGTCATTTGTATAAATTACATATATCCAAAAATTCTTAATAATACTTGTATGTTCAATCTTCAAAACAACTCAAAATTCTTAATTTCTAGCCTTAAATTTAGTTCATTACTCCAATTTTTTTAGCTTTATGTTATGTCAAATTCTAAACATCAACGTAGATTCCATCTTTTCGCGCTTCAACTTTGTATGTTTGAAGTGTTACATCTTTTAGATAGTCCACTAATTTGCCAGTTTTGATGTTATAATGCCAAAAGTGGAGCGGGCATTCTACAATATCTCCATCTAATTTACCTGGAGCAATATGTCCATCTTGATGAACACAAATGGCATCTATTCCATGATAGCCATCCTGATTAAATATTGCAATTTTTTTATCATCTACTTTAAATTCTCTCCCTTTTCCAATTGTAATCGAATCTTTCTCTGCAACTTTTTTCCAAGTCATATAAAATTTTACTAATGTTGTCACATATTTAGATTATCATAATATTATGATAGAATTTTATACCACAGATCAATTGTGATGAAATATTGAGTAAAATTAAGAATCCTAAACTTGCAAAAAAGGGAAAAACTTCCTACGAGTGGGCAAGAAGTCACATGCAAATATTAGATAATACCCTTAATCGTTTAAAAAAATCTCAACCACTTAAAGGAATAACATTAGGATTTTGCTTGCATATTACAAAAGAAACTGCAGTCTTGCTAATGGGGGCAAAAGAGCTTGGTGCAAAAGTTGCAGCATGTGGAGGAAATCCATTAACTACCCAAGATGATATTGCCGCATTTTTGGTATCGCAAGGAATTCACATGTATGCATGGGCTGGTCAATCTGAAAAAGAATATGATTGGTGTATTCAACAAGTTCTCAATCATAAACCACAAATTCTTACTGACGATGGTTCTGATTTGAACATCAAAGCTCATTTTGGAAAACAAAATCAATCATTAAAAATCTTAGGTGCTACAGAAGAGACTACTGCTGGCGTTAACAGAATAAAAGCAGTGGAAAAACAAGGAAAACTTCGTTATCCTGTTATTGCAGTTAATGACGCAGATACTAAACACATGTTTGATAATAGATATGGCACTGGACAGAGTACAATTGATGGTTATCTTAGAGCAATGAATCTAATGTTTGCATCAAAACGTGTTGTAGTTGTTGGGTATGGTTGGGTAGGCAAAGGAGTTGCAGCACGTTCACATGGGATGGGCTCTAAAGTTATTGTTACTGAAGTAGATCCTGTCAAAGCACTTGAGGCTCATATGGATGGATATGACGTAATGCCTATGGCAGAAGCTGCAAAAGTTGGTGATATTTACGTAACTTGTACTGGAATGACTAGTGTAATTAGAAAAGAACATCTATTGAAGATGAAAGATGGCGCAGTTGTTGGAAACGTTGGTCACTTTGATGTTGAAGTTGATGCTGATTTTTTACTTAAAAAATCAAAATCAGTAAGAGAAATTCGGCCAAATCTAGATGAATGTACATTATCAAATGGCAAGAAAATTTATCTAATTGGCAAGGGCAGAATTGCAAATCTAGTTGCTGCAGAAGGACATCCTGCAGAAGTTATGGCACAGTCATTTTCAAACCAACTTGGTTCAATTCTCTATATTCTAAAAAATCATAAAAAAATGACAAACAAAGTTATTCCAGTTCCAAAAGAAATTGATACGCAAATTGCTTTTGATGCATTAGGTGCAATGAATGTAAAAATAGACAAGCTCACAACTGAGCAACTTCGATATATGAATAGTTGGAACTAAATGGAACATCTAATCTCTAACTGAAACTCGTAACTGCTAATCTAGATCATCAAGTACATAAACAGTTTATTTGATGAATTTTTATCAAAGATAAGGTTCCGTACTGATAACTCTCAATCTCATGCCTTAACAATTCTCCCTTCAGTACGGAGCACACTTTAGGTTATACTTAAGTTAGTAATATTTCAAAATGCAGTATCATGAAAGACAAGGCAATAATCACTAGTGCTCTTCCATATTCTAATGGGGAGATCCACTTAGGGCATGTTGCATCAACTTATTTGCCTGCTGATGTTACAACAAGATTTCTTAAACAAAAAGGTGTAGAGGCATATTATATTTGTGCATCAGATGACTATGGAACCCCAATTCTTATTCAATCTGAAAAAGAAGGGAAGAGTCCAGAAGAATATGTTGCATACTGGAATAAACGTGATTTTGAAGATTTTTCAGCATTTAACATTTCATTTGATCTTTTCTATAAAACTAGTTCAAAAGAAAATATTGCATTTGTACAAAATGTTTTTAAAAAATTACAAGATGCAGGACATATTTATGAATCAGATATTATTCAATTCTATTGTAAGAACGATAAAAAGTTCCTACCAGACAGATATGTGATAGGAACTTGTCCTTATTGTAAAGCTGAAGACCAATATTCAGATCTATGTGAAAAATGTGGCCGTGTGCCTGAAGAAATTGAAAACCCCCATTGTTCTATATGTGGCCAAATTCCTGTAAAGGAAAAAACCAAACATTACTTTTTCAAATTAAAAAATTTTTCAGAGCAACTTAACAAGTATCTTGATAATTCGCCATATCTTCAAAAAGATGTAAAAAAATATGTTCAAAATTGGATAAGCTCTGGTTTAATTGACTGGGATATAACACGAGATATTTCTTGGGGCGTTCCAATACCTGGTTCTAAAGGACAGGTATTTTATGGATGGTTTGATAATCATCTTGCTTACATTTCAACTGCTATGAAATTTCTTAATGACAAAGGAATTAATGGTAAAGAGTTTTGGAATTCAGCCGATATTTATCATTTTATTGGCAAAGACATAGTTTATCATCACTATTTGTTTTTGCCTGCAATGCGAATTGGTATAGGAGAAGAATACAAACTTCCTGACTATATTCCCACTAGAGGACATCTTACATTACAATCAAAAAAGATTTCAAAAAGCAGAAATTGGTATATCGGATTAAAAGAATTTCTTAAATTTTATCCCACAGATTATTTGAGATTTTATTTAATCTCCATTAATCCATATTCTCAAGATGATATTAATTTTGATTGGGATGACTTTGCTGCAAAAATTAATTCAGAACTTATTGGTAATTTAGGAAACTTTGTTAATCGGGCATTGGGATTTACAAAAAAGACCTTTAATGGTAAAATTCCGCCTGTAGGAGAACTTGATCAATTAGATAAAGATGCACAAGAAAAAATTAAAAATTTATCCAATGAATTAGGTAGTTTGATGGAGCAGAACCATTTGGATCGTGCATTAAAAAAAATCTTAGAATTTTCTGCTCACTTTAACCAATATTTTCAACATAAGGAACCCTGGAAAAATGAAAAAGGAGCTAATACATGCGTTTACTTTTCAGCTAACGCTGTTCATAGTATTGCAATAGCACTCTATTCATTTGTTCCAGAATCTGCCCAAAAAATCTGGATTCAATTAGGAATGGAAGGTAATGCCTCTACTCAAAGTTGGGATTCAATGTCTACATTGCCTATAAAAGATGGGCATAACTTAGGAATTCCATCTCCACTATTTGCAAAGGTAGAAGCATCTGATATTGAAAAGCATAAGAAAAAGTTAGGTAATTAAAATTTAGATTGAAATCAAAAAATATCCCAAGAATTTCTACAAGAGGCTATTATGATTTATCTAATGGAAAAAAAATAAAAAATAACCCATATTTCATTTATCCAAAAAAAAGATTTCAAACCTTATCTGGAAAAAAAGAACTTGTAATTATGATTCATGGACTTAGAAATGATAAAGCAAGTGCACTACAGAAGTTTGTGATTGCCAAAAAAAGACTAAAGCAGTTAGGATATGTTTATCCAGTTATAGGGTATACTTATGATTCTAATACCACAGGTGCACATTTAAAAAAATCTGCATTAAAGGCACTTCTTGTAGGTCAAAAAATAGCCAAAGCAAATGGACATAATCTATCAAAATTCATAATTGACTATAAGAAAAAAAATCCAAATACTAAGATTAGATTAATTGGTCACTCACTCGGTACCGAAGTAATTTTGAGCACAATAAAAAAACTAGTATATGGTTCGAAAAATAAAGACATTGTAGAGAGCGTTTATTTTTTTGGCTCTTCTCTTCCAAGCGACATACTAGGAATCAAAAAATATGGAAAATACTTTCAAAAAATTGTTAGAAATAGAGTTAAAAATTACTACAGTCCAACTGATGAAGTTTTAAAACAATCTCATAATGATGGTTCTGTAAAAAACCCTTTAGGATATATTGGAATAACAGGTAAAATAATGCCAAAAATTATTCAAATTAGAGTCTATCCAAAGAATCATAGGTTTGTTAGCTATGCTGCCACATTGAAATTATTTCCATAATTTATTGAAAAAACCAACGCTTAAAATGAAATCAATCAATACACATCAAACATGGTCAAGTCTGTTAACTTTGTAGTTTTAGGTGAGCAAACTATTGCAAATGATTTTGGTAAAAAGGGAACCTCTACTGATGTAACTCTATATGATAAAAAAGAATCCGATATTATTAGAACTTGGGTAACCCCAAATGGATTTCCCGATAAAATTCAACCGCTATTTCAAGCAATAAACTTGGCAGAATATGTGATATTTTATGTTGCATCTTTAGACAAGTTTACTGGAGAACAGATTATTGCATTAGACATGCTAGAAAAAACAGACGGTATCCTAAGCCATACATATGAAGTAGATGAAAATAGATTAAATGCAATGATTAAAGGAACTGTACTAGAGCGATACAAACGCGTAAACTCTGCTGATATTAAACAAGAAATAAACAATATTTCTCCAAAACCCAATGAAGGCAAAACAAAAATTGTCATTGACCATTGTTTTGATGTTAAAGGAGTAGGAACTGTAGTCTTGGGGAAAGTAATTCAAGGAAAACTAAAACAATATGATAATTTAAAATTATTTCCTAGTGGTCAAGATGTGATGATCAAATCAATTCAGATGCATGATGAACCAGTTGAAGAAGCAACATCGCCAGCTAGAGTAGGATTATCAGTAAAAGGCATAAAGGTAGATGAGGTTAACCGAGGTGATTATCTTTGTGAAGATACTAATCAAAACATTCAAAATGAAATTAAACTTGATTTTAAACAAAATCCATTTTATAAAAATCCAATTGCTGAAAACCAAATGTGTCTTGCAAGTATTGGAATGCAAATAAAAGCTGCAAAATTCAAATCTATCGAACCACTTGTTTTAGAATTTGAAAAGAAAGTTGTATGTGATAAAAATGAAATTTGTGTAATTTTAAAACCAGAATCTTCAACCGTAAGAATTCTTGGGCATGGAAAAATTTTATGATGTTATTGCCATTATGGAACTAATTCTAGGGATAATTTTCCTTCCTCCTTTAGTAAAATACTGACTTTTGTTCCTTAATGGGGCCTAAATGGAGAATTCTCATTGCATTAGGAATTGCCTTGACAGTGGGAGTAGTTAGCTCAATAACTACAGCTTTTGCCGAAGAGGATAAAAATTCATCAAATCCTTTGAGTATAATTTTTAGTTTTTTTCAGGAATTAAAATATGGACTAGTTCCTGACAACATACCCTCGCTAACTCCCGAAATAAATTCAGCTGCAATAATTTTTCAGCTCAAAGATGAAGTTGAAGATCTAAAATTTAGATTAAATTCTCTTGAAAATCCTGCAAAAATTTACTCTACAGAACTCCATCCTGTAACTGATATTGATTGTAGTAGTCGTAATATGGTGGAGGCCTTTCTAAGTGGATGGTGTCCAAATCAAAGTAGAAGCATATACTTTATTGAAGATACACGTGTTCATAAAGAATCAGTTATTGCAATTACACTAGACCAAAAATATGATGGAGAAATTATAGAGCAAAGTGTTTGTGGAGTCATCAATCAAGATGTATTCAATTTTAGTTTTCAAGATGAAAAAACTGGGAAAATAAAATTACTTGAGGACTTACACGGATTTATTATGAAATGTGATAAAGGGCCTATTGATACTGATTCTATATTGAAATATACAATTATCAATACCTAAACAGAACTTACACATTTAATTAAATCAAAATTAATCAAAAGATATGCGCGGTTTAATGATAGGTAGATTTCAACCATTTCATTTAGGTCACTTTGAACTAGTTAAACAAATTCTAAATGAGTGTGATGAAATAATAATTGCCCTTACTGGATCACAATTCAATTACATTGAAAAAGATCCTTTTACATCTGGTGAAAGAATTGAAATGATTCATCAAACATTAAAAGAAAATAATATAGATCTTGACAGATGCTATATAATCGCAGTTGAAAACCAATTCAATGTCGCAACCTGGCCCTCATATCTAAAATCTTCTCTACCACATTTTGATAAGGTATACAGTGGGAATGATTATGTTATGATGCTATTAGGAGATTTTGGATATAAAGTAGTTTTACCTAAATTCCTAGAGATGGCTATGTACAACGGTACAAAGATAAGACAAATGATCGGAGATGACAAAGAATGGGAAAAACTTGTCCCCATAGCTGTTTCTAAATTTATTAAAAACATTAATGGTGTAGGCAGAATTAAGACGATATTGAATACAGATACAAAACCACGGGAGTTTTAATTGAAAGGATTAAGGGCTTATCCTATTTGTCCTGCCTGTGGCTCTAAGAAATTTGAGCGCCTTGATGATAATAGTGTAAAAGTAAAATGCTTGACTTGTAATAAGATCATCTCCATCTGATCCATCCTGGCTACGAATTAAAAGTAGAATTTGATAGAAGGATCTATAAATGATGAATTTTTCAGCCATATTATGGCAATAAAATGGTGGGATGGAGTAGAAAATTTAGAATTTGATATTGAATCAATTGATTATAGAAAATACCTTAATTGTCCAAATTGTAAAAAAGTAGAGCTGTATTGCCCTGAACATAGAATAGAAGTTGAAATACTCATCAAGTCAAATCCTAGAAGCAGAAACAAATAACCATTTAAAGTGGAAAAAAAAGAACGAGTAACAAATGAAACACAACTACCTGCAGTGTTAGGTAATAATGTAATCTCGTTCAATAGTATTATGCATAATCAAACACATAAGAAATTGTTTGTAATTTTTTCCAAACAGAGTATAAGTAAATTTCTTCATTAAAACTATTAAGTAAAGAAATCCTGTTTGGCAAAAGCACTGTTAATTTTTTTAATGGCTTCATCATTTGTTATATGGCCTAAATTCCAATTAAGAACAATTTCAGCTACATCATTTAAAATGAATGTAGCTTTTTCCTGAAATTTGTTTTTTTTGATGTCCTGAGCCATCTGAATAGTATCACTGTAAAATTAATTAAGAAATTGTTTGTAATTTTTTCCAGACATTTCAAAGCCAAAAGACTTTAAATTTGCAATAATTTGATGGCTAACATGGTAAAAACCTGGAAAGACGATGATGTACGACTCGATCCTATAAAAAATCAGACCATCGCTGTCATCGGATATGGAATTCAAGGTGATGCTCAAGCAAATAACATGAAGGATTCTGGCCTAAATGTAATTGTTGGATTAAAAGAAGGTGGTCCTAGCTGGAAAAAAGCCCAAAATGATGGCCATAAAGTAATGTCAGTTGCAAAAGCATGCCAAGAGGCAGACATTATTCATGTCCTAATACCTGATATGATTCAATCAAAAATTTACAAAGAAGAAATTGTCCCACATCTTTCTGAAGGAAACGCGCTTTCTTTTTCTCATGCTGCGGCAATTCATTGGAAATGGATTGAAGCCCCAAGTAACGTAGATGTTATTATGGTAGCACCAAAGGGACCTGGTTCTAAAGTAAGAGAAACATATCTAGATGGATTTGGAACTCCTTCAATTGTCGCTGTAAATCAAGATTATACAAAAACTGCATGGGATAGAACATTAGGAATTGCTAAAGCAATTGGTAGTACAAGAGCTGGAGTAATACAAACTACTTTCAAAGAGGAAGTTGAAACAGATTGGTTTGGTGAACAAGCTGATCTATGTGGTGGTTCAGCTTCTATGATAACTAATGCTTTTGAAACACTTGTTGAAGCTGGATACCAACCAGAAATTGCTTACTTTGAAGTTTTACATGAGTTAAAATTAATTGTTGATATGATTCAGCGTTATGGAATCGGTGGAATGTATAGACGAGTTAGTGAAACTGCAAGGTATGGTGGTCTTACCCGAGGACCAGTTGTAATGAACAACGAAAATAAAAACCAAATGAAAAAAGTTTTAGATCAAATAAAAGATGGTACATTTAACGAAGAGTGGCTAAGTGATTATCAAAAAAATGGCAAAAATGCATTTGATCGTTATATGACGACATTAGATTCACATCAAATCGAACAAGTTGGCAAGAAGATGCGAAAAATGATGTGGCCTGACTCTACCGAATAATCGTTTTAAAATTTATTTTATATTTTTCTTAACTTTGAAACACCATTTGTAATATGTTCAATAATTGAAGTCAGTGGTGTTCCAGGTCCAAAAACTCCTGACACTCCTGCTTTAACTAGCCCGTCTTTGTCATCTTCTGGAATAACTCCGCCTCCAACTACTAAAACATCATTAATTCCTTTTTTTTGTAAGGCCTTTACAACTCGTGGAAATAATGTATTGTGAGCACCATTTAGAAGACTGAGGGCTATGGCATCAACATCCTCATCTTCAGCTATTTGAGAAATTCTCTCAGGAGTGGCAAATAATCCAGAATAAATTACCTCCATTCCGGCATCTCTGAAAGCCCTACATAATACCAAAGCTCCCCTATCATGTCCATCTAAGCCTAATTTTGCAACTAGGATTTTGATACTTCTAGAGGCAGCTTTTTGCTTCATGTTTATCAAATACGTCTTGAGAACTTAAAATCTTTGTTGGATTAGGAATAAAAATATCCTCTTAGACAAGAGAACAATCCTCCATACTTTTCCATTTAATCACATTTTGGCAAAAAATTCAATGGTGTATCGATAAACCATTCTAGAATACAACATGCCATCTGAAAGGGACAAATAGAGCAAATTTTTCATTCCTAACGTAATCATGATTATGCCTATCAATTATTCTTTAGAATTTGAACCAAATCTTAGGGATTTTACATTCAACGGAAAAGAAATAATTGAAATAAAAATCTCAAAACCTACTAAGATAATTTCTCTTAACTCCTCGGAACTAAAAATAAAAAAATGTCATATAATCTCATATGGTGAAACAATAAAGGCTGTACCAAAAACTGATGAAAAAAATGAATTACTTACAATCCATTTGTCACAAAAAATTAATGGTTCTGCACAACTTTGCCTAGAATTTGTTGGTAAACTCAATGATAGGTTACTGGGATTTTACAAAAGTGAATACAAAGATACTCAAGGTCGAAAAAAATATCTTGCTACTACTCAATTTGAAGCTGCCGATGCAAGACGCGCATTTCCATGTTGGGACGAACCAATGACAAAGGCTACATTTGATATAAGTATTATTACGGAAAATAATCTTACTGCAATTTCTAATATGCCGGTTATTTCAAAGAAAAAAATTGGCAGTAAATGTAGATACAGGTTTTCTAAAACTCCAATAATGTCAACATATCTTATTTATCTTGGTGTTGGAGAATTTGAATTTCTTACAAGTAAACTTGGTAAAATATTGGTTCGGATTGTTACAACAAAAGGAAATAAATCAAAAGGTAAACTTGCTCTTGACTTTACAAAAAAATTTCTAAGATCCTATGAAAAATATTTTGGTATAAAATACCCTTTGCCAAAGCTTGACATGATTGCAGTTCCTGATTTTGCTGCAGGGGCAATGGAAAATTGGGGCGCAATTACATTTAGAGAAACTATCTTGCTATATGATCCAAAAACTTCATCTACGAAAACAAAACAATACATCGCTGAAGTAATTTCTCATGAACTTGCACATCAGTGGTTTGGAAATCTAGTTACTATGAAATGGTGGAATGATCTGTGGCTAAACGAGAGCTTTGCTACCTATATGGCAACTAAAATAGTTAACGAGTTTTATCCAGAATGGGACCTTTGGGACCAATTTTTAGAATCATCAATGAATGCTGCAATGATGCTTGATGGACTAAAAACCTCGCATCCAATTGATGTCAAAGTTAGAAAACCCTCTGAAATTAGAGAAATTTTTGATAGCATTAGTTACGATAAGGGTGGATGTATTTTACGCATGTTAGAAAATTATGTAGGAAAAGAAAAATTTAGAACTGGTTTACATCATTATCTAACAAAACACAAGTATCGAAATGCAGCAGGTCATGATCTTTGGGATTCAATTGGTAAAGTATCCAAAAAACCTGTAAAATCAATGATGAATAGCTGGATTCGTCAAGTTGGATTTCCATTATTAGAAGTCAAAAAGAATAATTCTAAACTTGTCTTGACACAAAAACGATTTTTACTTGAACCTGATAAAAAATATCAAAAAGGATATTGGGAAATTCCTGTTTCAATTGGTACTGGAAAAAGCAGCATTCTCAAGTTGATGAATAAAAAATCATCATCATTCAATCTTGGAAGAAAACTTTTCCCTGTTGTCAATTCTTCAAAAATAGGATTTTTGAGAGTAAAGTACGATAAAGAAATACTCTCAATATTAAAACCACTTGTAGAAGACATGCAGCTAAATCACATTGATAGGTGGAACATACAAAATGATTTATTTGCTATTTGTGTTTCTGGAAATGAAAGTGTTTCCACATATCTTGATTTTACAGAAGCATACGCTCAAGAACAAAATTATCTTTCTTGTGTAAATGTAGCAAATAATTTAAATTTTCTTTACTTTATTTCTTTTCATGAACCTTTTGTAGACCAAATTAAACAATACACTCATAGTTATTTCAGACAACTTTTTGATACATTAGGGTGGGATACAAAAAAAGATGAAAAACATACTGATGCATTACTACGAGCAATGGTTATCACAGTACTTGGAAAATTAAATGACCAAGAAATTCTAGATGAAGCCAATCTAAGATTTAACGCTTATCTTAAAAAACAAGTTACAATTAAACCCGATTTACTTGAAGTAATCTTTTCACTTGTTGCATGGGATGGAGATGAAAGAACTTTTGAGAAACTAATTCGTCTTTATAGAACATCTTCTAGTCAAGAGGCAAAATTACGTGTACTTTCAGCCATTTGCTACTTTAAAAATGAAAAAATACTCCTAAAAACTCTCAAATTCATTTTAGGTACGGAAGTTCGTTCCCAAAATCTAGCTCTTCCAGTAATCCGTATTGCAAGTAATCCATATGGAAAACCGATTATGTGGCCTTGGCTCAAACTAAACTGGAAGTCATTAAGTAAAAAATTTGGTAAAGGTAACCCAATTGCAAATAGAATTGTGGCAAGTATTTCTTTATTTGCTGACGACACAATGCAAAACGAAATTAAAAATTTCTTTAAAAAAAATCCTGTCCCAGGAACTGAAATGACATTGTCCCAAACACTTGAACGAATTAGAATCAATTCTAAATTTTTACGACAAATAAAAAATGAATTCAATAATTAATAAATGATTATTTATGGCCCGTAAACTGATTCTAGTTATTTCAATTATCTTAGTAAGTATTTTAGCTATTTTATTTTTAAGTGAATCTTACTCTATTGATAGAGAATTATATGCAAATACATTTAGTGTCGATGCAATTTATCTAGAGGATAAAGGGTATGTCGAAATATCCTTCATTGATAATTCCAATCATACTAAATCTGTAGTGCTTGAAATATTAGGAATGCCTGAATCATTTCAAAAAAAGTTTGTTGGCTCAGAATTTTCCGAAAGAGTACAATTTTCTGAGACTCCAAAATATGGGTGGAAAGTCAACCCAGTAACCTTTGTAGTTGAACATGAGGAATTTGGTAAAATAGGAATAAAAACAGAAATTCATCCCCCAAGTGAACCCCATCCGCCAATTATATTCAGCAAAATGTGAGGTATGTTCGTTACCTGCAAGATTTTATTGTAGGTTAAAGGAATATCAAATAATTGAATCTTATACCTGATTTAAAAAAAGGCAAACGAGGTGCTATTGCAAAGGCAATTTCATTAATTGAAAATGATCCTAAAGCAGCAAGAGTTCTAATTAAAAAAATATTTAAAAATTCAGGAAAAGCAATGATAATAGGAATTACAGGACCAGCTGGTGCTGGAAAGAGTTCTATAATTAACAAAACTGTTCTACATCTCAAAAAACTTGGAACAAAACCTGCAGTTTTAGCTATAGATCCCACCAGCCATGTAACTGGTGGGGCTATCCTCGGAGATAGAGTTAGGATGATAGAGTCAACTGATTCTGGCACTTATATTCGCAGTATTGCATCAAGGGGAGCATCTGGAGCCATTTCAAACTCTCTTCGAAACAGTATTCGTATACTAGAATATGCAGGATTTGATCCAATAATTATTGAGAGTGTGGGTGCTGGTCAAACAGAAATTGAAATTGTAAAAATTGTAGACATAACGGTAGTTGTGTTTAATCCTCATACTGGTGATAGTATTCAGACAATTAAAGCAGGCTTGACAGAAATTGGTGATATCTACATAGTAAACAAAAGTGATCTATCTGGTGCATCACAGCTTTTTCAGGCGGTACAAAACTATATTGGAGATTCTCAAAAAAACCCAGAGATTTTGATGACATCTACTAAATCTTCAAAAGGCATACTAGAATTTTCAAAAATATTATTGAAAATGATGAAAGAAAAACAAAAGACTAAAAAAGATACTGAAAAACTTCGTTTAGAATCTGAATTAAAGGATATGGTTTTAAATAATATTAAAAACAAAATTGATTCTATGTTTGTAAGTGGTAATGGCTACTCAAAATATGTCAAACAAGTTCAATCAAAAATAATGAATCCATTTGAAGCTGCAGACAAAATTTCAAAAAATATCTTAAAGTGATTTTTATGAAAAAAATTAAACCTCTAAATAAAAAAACATATTTCACCGATTCTGAAATTCCCATAAAGCCATATTATCAAGTACCAAAGAAAATAAAAAAAGAAGAGCCTGGAAAATATCCATTTACTAGAGGAATACATCAGGAAATGTATCGTGAAAGATTTTGGACGATGCGCCAGTATTCGGGGTTTGGCGATGCAGCTCAAACAAATAAACGCTTCAAGTTCATGTTAGAAAAAGGTCAAACTGGTCTTAGTATGGCATTTGATCTTCCAACTCAGATTGGGTATGATCCAGATTCGCCTCAAGCAGAAGGAGAAGTTGGCAAAGTAGGTGTTTCAATTTCATCCTTAAACGACATGATGAATGCATTTGATGGAATACCATTAGGAAAAGTAAGTTCATCGATGACGATTAATTCAACTGCATCAACATTACTTGCTTATTATATTGCAGTTGGTCAATCTCAAGGATTTACAAGTAAAGAACTACGAGGGACAACTCAAAATGATATTTTAAAAGAATACATTGCTAGAAATACCTACATCTATCTACCAAAACCCTCAATGCGTTTGATTGGTGATATGATACAATATTGTTCTAAAGAAGTTCCTCAATGGTATCCAATCTCAATTTCTGGGTATCATATGAGAGAGGCTGGAGCAACTGCAATTCAAGAATTAGCCTTTACTATCGCTAATGCCATTGAATACATTCAAACTTGTATAGATAGAGGTTTGAAGATTGATGATTTTGCACCAAGACTGTCTTTCTTTTTTTGTTGTACAATAGAGTTATTTGAAGAGGTTGCAAAGTTTAGAGTGGCAAGAAAAATTTATGCTAAAATTCTTAAAGAAAGATTTCATGCAAAGGATCCAAAATCACTCCAATTAAAATTTCATACTCAAACAAGTGGGGAATCATTAACTGCTCAACAACCAGACAATAACATTGTTAGAGTTACAATTCAATCCCTTGCAGCAGTTCTAGGTGGAACTCAATCTTTACATACCAATTCAAGAGATGAAGCACTTGCATTACCTACGCAAGAATCGGCTAAAATTGCATTACGTACACAACAGATAGTAGCTCATGAAAGTGGAGTTACAAGGACTGTTGATCCTATGGCTGGCTCGTATTATCTTGAAGAACTTTGTGATGAAATTGAAGATGGAGTATGGAAGTATCTGAAAAAAATTGAAAAAATGGGTGGCTCTATAAAAGGAATTGAAAAAGGTTTTTTCCAAGCTGAAATTCAGCAAAATGCTTACCGATTAAAAAAAGAAATTGATAAAAATTCTAGATTAATTGTAGGCGTAAATACATTCTCAGAAACAGAATATCCAAAGCAAGAACTTCTTCGTATTGATGATAAAGTAGAAATCCAGCAACACAAAGCGCTTAAGAAATTACGGAGTACTAGAGATAATCAAAAAGTAGTGCGTGTATTATCTAAGATGAAATCTATTGCAGAAAGTGAAGAAAATTTGATGCCATACATTCTTGATGCAGTAAAAGCACATGCTACAACTGGTGAGATTAGTAATACATTCAGAGAGGTATTTGGAGAATACAAACCCAAGGAAGTGTTTTAAATGAAAAAACCTAAACGGCAAAAGAACAAAAACAACTCAACGAAGCCTGAAAATCAACTGAAAAAAGAATATCTAGAATCCTATGAAGAATTAAAGAAATCCATCATAAGAAAACAAGAAAGAGAATCAAGAGAAGAGTCAAAAGATTAGATTCAAAATTTTCATTTTTTCTGAAAATCTTAATTCTATTTGACCGAATTTAGTAAAGAGCAATATTTTAAAAGAAGATCATCTAAAAGTATGTATCACCTTGATCAAAAACAAGAAAAATTTAAAATCCTTTAGCGAAAAGCAAGGTATTCTAAATGAAAATTGATCATATTGCAATCGCTGTAAATGATGTCGAGGAAGCTGCAAAAATCTACCAAAAGGCATTAGGTGTTGATTCAGTCGAATTTGAAACAGTAGAATCGGAAGGAGTAAAACTTGCAATAATTCATTTGGAGAATGGACGAATAGAGTTGATGCAACCTATGAATGATGAGAGTCCTATTAAGAAATTTTTAGATAAAAAAGGTCAAGGGTTACACCATATGGCTTTACAAACCAATCATATTGAAAATGAGGTGGAAAGAATGGAAGGATGTGGAATTCAGTTTCTAGGCAAAATTAGACCAGGTTCAGAAGGAACCAAGGTAATTTTTATTCACCCAAAATCTCTTAACAATGTTCTGGCAGAATTGTGTTCTCATCAAAAATAATAAAAATTTAAGAGGATTACTCCTCTAATGAATTGAGCTCATTTTTTAGTTTCGTTAGTTTATGCTCAATTACTCGTTTTTGTATGCTAAGTGCTAGTTTCATTTAGTCTAAATTTCTTAAAACTTGGAAAAGGAGGCAGGCCAAAAAAAGTTGATTATATTAATGAAATTTTACAATTCGTTCATGCTTGATTACATGTTGACACTACTGACTGCATTCGTTGATACCAAATATCATTAGCAACCCAAATCATTGATTAATTAGTCTCGTGTTGGGGATGTTTCTCAATGTCCAAATATAATCATCCCAATACTGGACATTTTATTCCATCATTTTCAAAGTATCCGATGCAGTAATAATCCCAACAAATTTTGATTTTTTTGAAACTAAAATACATTTTGAAAATCTAATTAACGGAAGTAGAGCATTTGCAGGAGTATCATAATCTACTATTGGTGGAGGAGGATCCATTGTTTCAGACAGTTTTGCATGTTTTAACTCAGATTCGCCAACATCTGCTAAATGTCTCATTATTCCATCATCTGATACTACTCCAACTGGAACATTTCCGTCAAAAACGGGAATCTGACTAATCGAGTATTTGTGCATTTTTTCAATTGCATCATGCAAGGTGTTAGTTGGTTTAATTTTTACAATATCCTTACTACAAAAATCCCCAGCTTTGTGGGGTGATGTCTGCCCTTCAAGAACAGCTAAATTATCAAAGATTCTTTTTGCAGTTTCATAGCTTGGTTGACTCCGTCCAGACTCTATTTGATTAATCATTGATGTACTAACGCCTGCAATACTTGCAAGTTTTTTTTGAGTAATTCCAATCTTTGTTCTCAATTGCTTTATGCTATCTATTCTAGGTAACATTTGAAATTAGATTGGAGTTTACTGGTTTTAAACCATTTAACAAAAACTATCGTCTTTTTACCTTCTTTTTAGCCACTTTCTTTGATTTTTTAGTGGTTTTTTTGTTTTTAGAGCCTGACGATTTAGCGATAGCCGCTTGAGCTGCTGCAACAATAGCAATTGGAATTCTGTGTGGTGAAGCACTAACATAATCTAGACCTGAATGATAGCAGAAATTAATGGAATGTGGGTCTCCACCATGCTCTCCGCATATTCCTATTTCGAGTTTAGGATTAATTTTTCTACCCTTTTCAATAGCAATTTTCATTAACCTTCCTACTCCGTTTACGTCGAGGGATTGAAATGGGCTAATTTCCAGTATCTCCTTGTCTAGGTACTCTGGAAGAAATGTTCCTTCTACATCTTCTCTACTAAAGCTAAATGTTCCTTGTGTAAGATCATTTGTCCCAAAACTAAAAAATTCTGCAGTATTTGCTAATTCATCAGCTGTAAGTGCAGCCCGTACTACTTCAATCATAGTACCAAAATTAATTTTAATTTTCATATTGTATTTTTTTTCTATCTCTGCTTTTATTGAATTGTAAATTTGTTTGATAAGATTTAATTCTGTTATACTGCTTATTTGTGGAATCATTATCTGAGGACGAGCATTAACTTTTTGTATAATTAATTCAGCAGCTGCTTCAAACACTGCTCTTATTTGAATTTCATAAATTTCTGGATAAGTAATACCTAAACGTACTCCACGATGACCCATCATCGGGTTTATTTCAGCTAGATCTCTTGCACGTTCTAGAACAGTTTTTGTTTTCTCAATCTCGAGGGTCATATTTTGTTGCTCTAGTTTTCGTAATTTATCAGCAAGTTCTTCTGGATTTGGTAAAAATTCATGTAATGGAGGATCAAGTAATCTTATGGTGACTGGATATCCTTCCATTGCCTTGAGAATTTGTAAAAAGTCACTTTTTTGTAATTCTCCTAGTTTTTCTAAAACTTGTTTTCTTTTTTCAATTGTTTTTGCCATGATCATGTCTACAAATAATCCAATTCGATCTTTTGCATTGAACATCCTTTCTGTTCTGCATAAACCAATTCCCTCTGCCCCGTACTGTCTTGCTAATATAGCTCCGTCTGGGGTATCTGCATTCCCACGAATTCCAATTTTTTTTGATTTTTGTGCCCATTTGAGAATCGTCTTAAAATCCTCAGTAATCTCTGGCTTTATTGTAGGCACTGCTCCTAAAAATACAGTCCCGGTACTTCCATCAATTGTAATCACATCTCCTTCAGAAATCACCCTGTCATTTACTGTGCATTTTCGAGCCTCATAATCAATTTTTAGCTCAGTACAACCGACAATGCAGGCCTTTCCCATTCCTCTGGCAACTACTGCAGCATGCGATGTTTTTCCTCCTCTGCTAGTTAGAATTCCAACCGATGAAAAAAATGCTGGAACATCTTCTGGTTTTGTTTCTTCTCTTACCAAGATTACACTTATGCCGACATCTCCTTTTTCTACTGCTCTCTTTACATCAAATATTACAACACCGCTTGCTGCACCTGGAGATGCAGCAATTCCTTTTGCAAACCGTGCATATCCCTTTGCATTAGGATCTATTGTATTATGCAACAATTGTTCAAGCTGATCAGCATTTAGGCGAAGTAATGCTCTATCCTGTGTGATGAGTTTCTCCTTTGTCATGTCTACAGATGTTTTAACCATTCCAGCAGCATTCATTTTTGCCGAACGTGTTTGTAAAAGGTAAAATTTACCTTGTTCAACAGTAAACTCTATGTCTTGTGGTTCTTTGTAATGTTTTTCAAGATTTTTACAAGTAGTAAGTAATTGTTTGTAAGTTTCTGGTAATTCTAATTCTAGTTGATCCACTGGTTTAGGGGTTCTAACTCCTGCAACAACGTCTTCACCTTGTGCATTTACAAGGTACTCTCCAAAGATATTTTTTGTTCCATCTGCTGGATTTCTTGTGAAAACAACTCCTGTAGCACTATCGTTGCCCATATTTCCAAAAGCCATTGTTACAACATTTACTGCTGTACCATCTGCAATGGTTTTAGTTATGTTATTTTTATTTCGATATACTATTGCCCGTTCTCCCATCCAACTATTAAAAACCGCTTTTATTGCAAGCTCTAACTGCTCAAATGGATCGTTTGGAAATGGTCTACCAGTGTGTTTTTCACATATTTTTTTATATTCAAATACAACCTGTTTTAGAGATTTCTCATTTAATGCACTATCTGCTTGAACTGCCTGATTTTTTTTTGCGTGTTCTAAAACTTCGTCAAATTTTTGATCATTAACACCAAACACTACTTTGCCAAATAATTGAATAAATCTCCTATACGAATCCCACGCAAATCTTGGATTGTTACTTTTTATGGTTAGTCCTGCTACTGTATCATCATTTAGCCCAAGATTGAGGATGGTATCCATCATACCAGGCATGGAAATTGCTGCTCCAGAACGAACAGAAACTAGGAGTGGGTTTTCTTTTGAGTTCAATTTCTTTCCAGTTTTTTTCTCAATTTTTGCAATATTTTTTTTAACTTCAGAAATTAGATTTTTTGATATTGTTTTATTATTTTCATAATAATCTTTACAAACTTCAGTTGTAATTACAAATCCTGGAGGTACAGGAAGATTTAATCTAGTCATCTCACAAAGCCCAGCTCCTTTTCCGCCTAGCAGCTTTTTGTTTTTTCCATCACCTTCATTGAAAAAATATATTGATTTCATACGCTAATTTCCTTTAGGTTATTCAATGAAAAAATAGGGGATTTTAAACCATTGCCTTTGCAAATTCTTCAATAATTTTTTGCCAATTTTTAGCTTTTATAATACCACTGGCAACAAGTATCCCAGCGGATCCAAGCTCAATTGATTTTTTTACGTCTTGCCCCGAAACTATTCCAGCTCCACACAAAAGTTTTGTTTGATTTTTTGCACTCTTTACTGTCATTGCTGCACGAGTGATTAGATCTGGTCTTTCTTTTGAAACGGCTTTTCCAGAACCAATTAGCTCTGGTGGCTCTATTGCAATGTAATTTGGATTAAGTTTTACATATTTTGATACTTCAGCCACATTTTTAACACAAACAACAGATATCATTTTGAGTTTTTTTAATCGTAAAACTATTTGTTCTATTTCCTTACTCGGAATCCTATGTTCACTATGATTGATTATTGCTCCTTTTACATTTGATTTTTTTAAAAGTTCAGGTATAATGAAACCTGTAGTGCTGCCTACTTTAGCATTATCAACATGCTGAGCCAAAATCGGAATAGAATAGGAGGTAACCTGAGATAAGAGATGTTGGGGTGGAGCGATTGCAATTTTAATTCTATATCTTTTAGATACAATTTGGACAATCTTAACTAGCCTAATTATTTCCTTTCCAGATATTTCATCATAATTTTTACAGTTAATAATAAACAACTAGTTTTTTTGTAATGATATCAAATAAAAAGAAAGTGGTTAGTCTCCATAATCCCCACTTTTCATAACATGTTCCTTAGGGGGTATACGAATCACAAAGCCACAGTG
>JAQBHA010000039.1:0-4531 GCA_032128215.1 Nitrososphaerota archaeon
ATGTATCAGTAATGATTACAACGCCTCACTATGCACCATTTATTTTCAAAGAATCAGGATGGGATATTGGACAAGTTTTTGAAAGCTTGAGCCAAAAAATGCGCAAAAAATTATCTAAACGTGCTAAGAGAAGATTCAAAACAAGCATTAGAAAAATAGAGACGCCTGGTCTTCTTGAGTCAATCTGAAAATTCTTAATTCAAGTTTTTGTCAATGGTTAATAGTAGAACTAACTGAAATAGGGTACGCTTACAAAAATAGTAAATATAGAAATCAATGCTATTGCTCTTGCAACATTTTACAGTGCCCCAATTTTAATGAGAAAGGATCTCCTAAAGGAAAAAGTAACAGTAAAACAATAAATCATGATGTATACAATTTTGATAATCTAGTTCATTATTAAAATAGAAAAATCATTTATTTGGTGATTTTTTCGATAATTTTCGATTGTAAATTACATAAAACAAGGCTCCAATTAATATGATTGTAAGTCCTACCAGCATTATTTCCAATTCAAATTGAATTGCCATGTACACAGTCATACTCAGTCCAGCCAGTGGGAGAAGTGGAAATCTGCCAATATTAAATGGAACTTTAAATGGTCTTTCCAAGTCAGATTCGGTATATCGAAGAACTATTACAGCTAAATTCACCATGCCAAAAGTAATCACTATTGCAAATACTGCAATGTTTGCCACAAGTACGATGTCTCCAATAAATGCAAATGTCATTGATGTTACCATTATTCCAACAACTGCAATCCATGGAGTTTTTGTTTTGAAATGTACTTTACTTAGAATTTTTGGCAAAGAATTATCCTTGCTCATCCCATAAAGCATTCGAGATCCTGCAATTAAGGTAATGAGAACCGTGTTTGTAGTTGCAAAAAGTGCAATTGATGATAAAAGTACATGCCCACCAGAACCAAAAGCTCGTTCTGCTACTGCAGCTAATGGGGCAGCAGATGCACCTAGGTCTTGCCAGTTCACTACACGTACTACTGCCAAAGAAACAAGAACGTAGATTACACCAGTTATTGCTATTGATAACAGAATAGCTTTTGGAATTGTTCTTGAGGGTTTTTTCACTTCTTCAGCAACATTTGCCATATCTTCAAAACCAACGAATGCAAAGAATATCAGGACAAAAGCGATTACAATTCCACTCAAGCCAGTTGGGCTCTCAAAATATTCAACTGGCTCTGGCGTAGCAAATGTAAATCCAATGTAGATAATAATTACAAGGCCGGCAGCCTCTACAATTGTAAAGATGACATTAGTCCATGACGATTCTCGGATTCCATAAAAATTGATAAAAGATAATGCACCAAGTAACAAAATAGCACTGATCACAATTGGTAGACCGATAAATTCTGCTAAATATCCTCCAAACCCTAAAGCAACCACAGAGGCAGTAATGATTGACGTGATGACTGTTAGCCATCCAATTATAAATCCCAAAAAATTACTTTTGAAAGAGTTTTTTACAAAAGTGTATTCAGCTGCAGCCTTTGGAAAAACTGAAGAAAGCTCTGCATAACTTAATCCCGCAAAAACAGCAACTATTACACCTAATAGAACTGATATCCATACTGCATCACCTGCCAAGCCAGCAGATTCCCCAATCAATACGTAGATTCCTGCACCAAGGATTAATCCTACCCCATACATGGTGAGATGAAAAAGCCCAATGTGGCGTTTTAATTCAGACATTAGCAATTAGAAAATCATAGAATTTTATTAAGATATACATGTAATTTTCAAATTTGATTTTCAGATGAGATAAAACAGACATTAAAAATTGCTTTCAATCTTTATGGATCTAGCATATTGTTAGATGAATTCTAGAATTATTACGGATAAAGGAAAATAAGAAAATTATAGTAGCTAGTTAAATCAGAAATGTCTTGGAAGAGTTACTATTTAATTTCATTTTATTGATTATTTTTTTAGCAGTCCTAATTCGTAGTGCAATGTTTGCAATTGATTCTATAATCAAGTTTTCAAAGATTACTGGAATAGGGGAGCTAGCAGTTGGATTTCTTATTGTTGCAGTTTCTACTTCTGCACCAGAAATTAGTGTGGCATTTTTTTCAACTACCACTGATAATGTGGGGTTGACGCTTGGCGATATTTTTGGTTCTAATGTTACAAATATTGGGCTGATAGCAGGAATATTCATTTTATTATCTCCTTTGAGGAGAATTGAGACAAAATCAACTGGAAATTTGATCCCTATACTTCTTCTTGCATCAGTTATTCCTCTTCTTTTACTCTTGGTGCAGGAAGGAGGAAAGTTTATTGGCATTGGTCTTTTGGCAGTTTTTGGATTTTTTATTTACTATTCCATTAGAACACAAGTAAAGCAAAGACAAATTGTTAAAGAAAAAGGATCAGCTAAAAAACAATTTTTATTTTATGTAATTGGCATTACAATCGTAATTATAAGTTCAAAGATAATTGTAGATAGTGCTTCTATAATAGCTGAGATCACTGGTTTTAAACAATCAGTAATAGGTGCAACACTGATAGCTCTTGGTACATCCCTTCCAGAATTGACCGTTGGGATAGTGGCCATTAGACGAAAACACTTTGAGTTGGCACTGGGAGGCATCATAGGCTCTTGTTTGGTAAACATAACTTTGGTGCTTGGAATAGTGCTTCTATTATCAGAACTGGCAATTAACTTTCAGATATTATCAACGTTGATCTTTTTTGCCATAATTTCACCAATAATTTTATTCGGTATGATTAGAAAAGGTAAGCTTTTCCGGTGGAATGGTATTATATTATTTGCAATTTATGGAATTTTCTTGATTACAATATATGAAATTCAATTATTTATTGTCTGATTAGTTTACTTTAGAAACACGAAACCATATTATTTTACAATTCGTGACTGGATGGAAATTTAATTGACTAGTATCAAAAATGATAATCACGTTTGGGAATTATACTTAATTAGATATGTCAATTATTCCATGAATTGGTATATGATTCGAATAACTTTTGCTCTAGTTTTTGCAATATCCTTTCTATTCATTCCTCTAGCATATGCAGATGAATACAATGTAATAATTCCATTTGGATCATATAATCCTGAATTAAATACACCCGCAGAGGAATGGTATAGTCCTACAAAATTGTCAGTAAAGTATGGCGATACAGTCACATGGGTTAACAGCGATAGAGAAGGGCATACCATCACCAGTGGAAAGGGTTCTGGAAGATTTGGATGGATGAGTGATGACTATGGGAAACCAGATGGTTTTTTTGATAGCGGACGATTTCTCCCTGGACAATCTTGGTCCTTTACATTTGACAAAGTGGGAATAATTCCATATTTTTGTATCATTCACCCTTGGATGGAAGGAGTTGTAATTGTTGAGCAAGTCATACCTGATTATCCCCATGACGCAACAGGCAAAAAGTTAGAATTCCCGGCTATTGCGTATACGCCTGACCAAAGAATAGAAGTTAATCTAACGTGGGAACCACATGTCATTAAAACACATGAGCTAATCAAATTCATTTATCAATTCTATGACCCAGCTACAAACTCAAATCTTGCAAAAATGAAATACAATTTTATAATATTTCAAAATGGTAAAGAGATCTATCGAGGAGAGGGATTAAATGAAATTGGTGGAGATTATAGAAATTTTGTTTTTGAGGATTCTGGATCTATAATAATTCGATTTGAAAAGATAGTTAGCTCAGGCATATTTGCAGAAGAAAGTGTTACAGTTAAAGGAAATGAAGAAAGTAAAGATGCAAGAACTGTGGATTTTACTACCGTAGCATATGATAATCCTGAAAAATCTACACATGAGGAATTCCACATTGCCCCTGCATCAAGGCTTGAATTTTATTATGAGATTGCAGTAGGAATTATAGCTATTCCTGCGGTACTATTCATTTTGATATTATATTGGATGAAGAAAAAACCTGAAATTAAAAAAAACATCAGTGTAGTTGATTAAATTGGGATTAGGTTTTATTAACAACAACATAATTTGTAGTGAGCTCAGAAGGACATGGATTCCGATAAAAAATTCATAGCGATTCTATTAATTATTGGGGTGGCATCTCTTGGATTAATAATTGGAGTTGTTGGTCAAGGAAGTGTTAGACATGTTCAAATTTTTTATCCAGAAAAGGTTGAGCAGACTGTAGCGTTTCATGATGTAAAAGGAGAGGTTAGATTGGTAGGGATATTAGGAGTTAAAGGAGAAGAAAATCCTATTCTAATCATGAGAACAAGTTTTGCCTATATTCTAACTGTAATTAATGACGGTAACATAGAACATAGATTATACATAGATGGCTTGGAAGTTCAAACAGATCTCCTTAGCCCAGGTGAAAAAGAAACAATTACAATATTTCCCAAGGAAGAGGGAATTTACAACTATTATGATAAAAGGCAGACCACAAAATTGCTTGGCCAATTATGGGCAGTAAGTGTTGTCCCAAGTGACGAGTTTAAAGGCATAATGCGAGATTTGATCTAAACATGAAGTGGTATTTTGGAG
>JAQBHA010000040.1:0-13871 GCA_032128215.1 Nitrososphaerota archaeon
TCACTTTGAAGGCTAACTACTGATTCTAATCTTGAAAACAGTGGATGGCCTGGAGGGCGTGCAGGATAAGCAACCTCAAACAATCCAGAAGCAAATTTTTGATACATTTGATTAAAGTCTTGTAATTTAAAACTTATAGATGTATTATCTTTGAAAAATTTTTCTTTTAAACGCTTTTGGTCTATCATTCCAATAGATGGCGGAGAAACTCCTGGTGGGAATCTAGGAAATATTGAAGTTGATATACCTAGTGTTGGATGAATTCCCGAAAGCTCCATTATTCTAGATGTATTGAAATAATCCATACAGTTTATGCCAGTTTAGGGGTATTTCTTGTTTGCTTTACGCATTTGATTACTAGAAATGTAAACGCAGAGTCATTTCTAGTCAGATCGAGCTGATCGCTGATCCTTATAGAGAACTTAGATCGCTAATTTTGAAATGAAGGAATTAAGAATAAAGAACTGTCTTAAATGTAAAAAAAATATTCGTAATTCTGAATTACATAAAATTGTAATTTATGTGATTCAAGACAAATTTACAGATCATCATTATGAACATATTGAGTGCCCTGAAAAATTTACAATTTAGCCAATGTCAAATTTCTTTGTAAATAATTATCCTACATAAGAATAAACAGGATATAATCTTCCTGTTTCTCTATCATGGTACTTCCAGTTTGTTTGAGTCCAAACAACCTGTTTAAATTGTTTCTGCATATCTCGATGTAATCTATTGTACACATCATCACCAATTAGAATTTGATTTGGAGAAGCAATATGTTGGATTTTTGATGCAATATTCATTGTAGGTCCTAGAATATCAACATGAGATTTTTTCTTATCAGCCCCATAACGTACTATGATGTTTTGACCAAAATCCATACCTATCTTTACCTTTAATTCTGGATAATCATATTGATTCAATATTGGATTCATACCTTTTTCCACTATTGTTACCATTGCTTTAGCACAGTTTACTGCATTGTCTACAGCTACCATTGGCATCGCTTCAGCCACAAAATAACCGATTACTGCATCTCCAACAAATTTTAATACAAAACCATCATGTTGCCTAATAATAGAGGACATTTCTTGTGCAAATGATCTAATGATAATTGCTACTTTTTCTTCAGATAGGGAAAGTGTAATCTCAGTAGAACCAACTAGATCAATGTATAGAACGATCATATTTACTCTAGATGAAACTAGATCGCGTAGAAATCTGTCAGATTCATCAATGATTGTGGATTCATATTCATATCCTTGTTTTAATGCAGCCCATACTCTTTTTTGAGTTTCTTTAACAAGATTTTCTAAATCAACAACTTTTGTTTCCTTTCTACTAAGAATACTGTCTACATAATCAGGGGATTTGTAATCAATGGCGTTTTTCTCAGAGATAGAATTTTTGTTTGGTTCTGAATGTTGAGGTTGTTCCACTAAATCATTATTAGGATTTTCTTGATTTTCAGTCATATTTTATTCCTATTCTAGAGGAAAATCCACCCCACAAATTGGACATCTGGCGCGTTTGCCTTTATAACCTTCATTGTAATATTGAACAATTTCTGCACTACAATTCCAACAGATGATCTTTTCAGCCTCCATAGACTATTTCCTTAAATTTGGTATTTAAAATCATGTCTTTTAACAAAATTTGAATTTTAGTGATAGGTAATTTGGGCAAAATGCTGTAAGATTTTATTAGATAGAATTCTCCAAAACGTGTGCGTCTTGGCAACAAATCCTCAGATGGGTTTATTCAATTATTAAATGAGAAAAACGAAGTTATTCAAAAACTATTTCTAGAAAAAATGAAAGAACTTACTAGAACCGTTACTGTTAAGGGCATGTTAGGAGATTGCACTATAGCAGAACAAAATACTTTTGATCCAATACTTGTTCAAGATTATTTTAATAAAACCATAAAGAACCTGCCAGATTGGGTTTCAAGAGACATTTCTATTACAAATAATGAAGATTTAAGAAGAATTTTTATTAAATTTAAATTAAAAGAAGGAAATTATCTCCTTTCATGCCATATGTCAATTCAGTTTCATGTACTACTCTTCTATAAACCAGATAACAAAGTAGTAGAGTGTCAAAAAGAACTGTCAGAAATTATTGATAAGACAAAAAATTCAGAAACAAAACTAGCTGAAGATGGGGATAAACATATTTTAGAAAAACTCAAAGAGATCGGATATAAAGATCTAAAACATGATGAGCTTTTCAAGTTTTTTTATGAAAACGATGATGTACGGGATAAAATATACCAAGAAATTGAAGGAAAATCAGAAAATGATATTCAAACTCTTCTTAAACGAAAAAAACAATTGTTTAATGAACTTGATAATTTGCTGATGGAAATCTATCAAACTTCCTCAGTCTTAATTGATGATTCAAAATTAGTTACTGGGGAAGAAGGATGTCTTTGTAGTTTTGATTTAGAGATCTTCAAAAATAATATCAAAGAAGGAATGTTTGATCCTAAAAAGATTCCAGTTAAAGTAAAAGAAAAATTATCTGAAAGATTAGATGAATTCATAAGAATTATGAAGGTATGAAAAAAGAGTTTAATCTAACTTTTTTAATCATATAAAATATCAAGGATCTGCAAACTGAGGCGAGGTGCCTCTTAGGGGAGTTACACAGATCCTTGACTAGTTCCTATCGATCAGTTTGGGACTATAAAAGCTTTCTAGGAATTGTGTTATTTTTAATTTCAAATTTTATAATTTCTTTAGTTTTTACAGGATTTTTACAATAATTAAAATAGATTAACTAAAACACCAATTAGATGAATCCCACGTATGAAGACGTTCTAAAAGCTCAAGCTCAGAGGGGAGACGAAATTAGGAAAACACCACTAACTCATTCTCCCATCTTCAGCCAATTAACTGGTTCTGAGGTTTATCTAAAATCTGAATTTCAACAAAAAACAGGTTCTTTCAAAATCAGGGGGGCATATTTTAAAATAAAATCTTTAACAGACGAAGAAAAAAAGAAAGGAGTGATAGCAGCATCTGCTGGAAATCATGCACAAGGAGTGGCTTTTGCTTCATCTTTGGAAAAAATTTCATGTACAATTGTGATGCCAAAAAACGCGTCACCTGCAAAAGTATCTGCAACTAGAGGATATGGAGCAACAGTAGTTCTAGAAGGGAATGATTATGATGAAGCTTGGACAAAAGCTAAAGAAATTGCTAAAGAAACAGGCGCTAACATAGTTCATGCATTTGATGACCCACATGTTATTGCTGCACAGGGGGTGATTGGATTAGAAATATTAGAAGATTTACCTGATGTTGATGAAATTTATGTACCTATAGGTGGAGGAGGATTAGCAGCAGGAATTTTACTAGCTGTTAAAACAAAAAATCCCAAAATCAAAGTAATCGGCGTTCAATCAAAATCATTCCCAGCAATGAAAAATTCCCTCGAATCTGGAGAACTAAAATCAGTTGGAGGGGATATAACAATAGCTGATGGAATTTCTGTAAAAAAACCAGGACAGATTACCTTTAATATAATTAAAGATTTGATTGATGAAATTGTTTTAGTAGATGATGTAGATATTGTTAAAACGATGTTTTTACTCATGGAAAGAGGGAAAATGGTAGTTGAACCAGCAGGCGCTGTTGGCCTTGCATATTTACTTGCAAAAAAACCATCTCCTGGGAAAAAAGTTGTTCCAATTCTATGTGGAGGAAATGTAGACATGTATCTTCTTGGTCAAATTGTTGTTAAAGGATTGACTCAGATGGGAAGATTAGTAAAAATTTTTATTTTATTACCGGACAAACCTGGCGCGCTAAAGGAATTAGTTGATGAAATTGCTTCTCTCAGTGTAAACATAGTTGAAGTTATTCACGATAGATTAAGTTCAGACGTTCCAGCAGGTTCTGCAGGAGTAACACTGAGTCTTGAGACAGAAGGACAAAAACATGCGGATAGTCTTGTAGAGCATTTAAAGTTAAAAAATATAAATTTTAAAATATTAACATAATATTATTTGAATTTTTTTTTGACAAATTGTGAAAGACCCACTTTTTTTAGTTCCGCAGATTCCTTTAACACCGAACGATGTTGTTTTTGTTTATGAAGTTTCAGTTTCTTCTTCAAATCATCAAACTCATTTCCAAGAATTTTAATTGCATAAATTCCTGCATTTCCTGCTTTGTTAACACCCACTGTAACTACTGGAGAGCCAGAAGGCATCTCAGAAATTGATAGAAAAGAATCCAGCCCTCTAAATGCTGAGAATTTGTATTTTGGAGATTTTTTATCTTGTTTATCGTTATAGACAAGAATTGGCACGCCGATTACAGGAATAATGGTGTGGGATGCAATCATTCCTGGTAAATGAGCAGCCCCACCTGCACCTGCAATTATTACTTTAAAACCTCTACTTTCAGCGTGTTTTGCATATTTTTCTAACATGGAAGGTGTTCTATGAGCAGAAATTATTTGGTCATCATGTTTAACATTAAATTTATCCAAAATTTCAGACGCACCATTCATAATTCTACTATCAGAGCTAGAACCCATGATGATTCCAACTAAAGGTTTTTTGTTGTACTGTATTACCACATTACATCAAAACAAGTGATGTTTTTAACCTTGATGTAGAGCAGAATTATCTTTTTCTTGCTTTTCCGCTTTTGGATTGTTTTCTTCGTCTACGCGCTTGCCTCTGATCAGCTTTTCTCTTATGTTTTCCAGTTTTTCTTAATGGCATAATAATAGTTCAAAACGCTTACAATTTCAGTGTTATAAAAATCAAGGCAAAATATGGCTCCTTAACGGAAGAAAATACTCATTTTAACTGCCATCAGGCACGATTAGATCATAGATCCGATCATGGCGATCAAAACTAGCTGACCTCTGTACGATATTAAGATCATACCATCGATAGGATGATCGGCACGAATGAAATGAAAGAAAGTACTCAACATACAATATTTGATTCAGGTTCAGGCTCAAGCCTACACGATTATAAGATCTCCGCAGATGAACTAAAAGAACAACTTTTAAAATTTGATTTATCTGAAAATCAATCTAAGGTATACATTTTCTTAGGGAAATATGGCTCAAAGACTGCACCCGAGGTTTGTAGAGCATTAAAAATTGCACGTACAGAAACATATCAACTATTAGCAACATTACAAAAGAAAGGTATAGTTCTAGCTACTTTTGGACATCCAATAAAATTTTCAGCGTTAAAACTAAACAAAGCAGTAAAAACATTAGTTAATACAGAAAAAGAAAGAGTAAGATCTTTAGAAAAAAATGAAGAAACAATAATAAAACTTTGGGATAGCATACCTGAATTTTTGAAAGAAAAAACTGAAGATGTAGAGAATAAATTTCAAATGCTTGAAGGATCAAACCCCATTAATGCAAAATTAAAAGAGATGATTTCAGAAACAAAAAATGAAATGATTGTTTTAGGTTCTGAGAAAGACTATCTACGATTATACCATTCAGAGTTTTTAGATCATTTAATAGCCAATAAAAGTCAATTGAAAATGATTACATCATGCACAGAAAAAACAATGTATGTATTTGATACTATGGATAAAAAACAAATTAAATGTATGTCATCTGACATAAAAGATGAAATCTGTTTTGTAATTAAAGATAGTAAAGAAATGATGTTCTTTACTAAGAATGATCACCAGTCTGTACAAAACATTTCTGCCATGTGGACAGATTCTGCTACATTAATCTATTCTATGAGATTGCTTTTTGATTTTATATGGTCAAACTCAAAACCAATGCAGAGTAGTTAATTTTAATTTCAACAACAGTAAGACTGAGTGATTACAAGTTATCAGTCACAAAAATTTATCTGGTTTATCTTAGTTTTTTATTTTCCAATACAACTACAAAACCTAGATGAATAAAATTATCTCATAATACTTACATTTCTTTATACAATTTAGGATATTGCTTGTAACAAATGCATAATAAATTACATATTTTGCATATTGTCATCTAGAGGATTTTTCATGCCTGCGAAGTAGAATATTCCATTTTGCTTATTGTCAATAAACGGTTGTGCGACATCTGAAAATTTTCAAAAAATCCAAATGCACTAAAAGGGGATATTAACGCCTAATAATATGGAAAATTCCGGTAAAGTTCTAGGGATAATTGGAGGAGGGCAACTCGGGATGATGCTTACAGAAGCTGCAAAGAAATTTCCAGATAAAATTTCAAAAGTAATAGTTTTAGATCCCAACAAAGAATGTTCTGCTTCTAAAGTAGGTGCACAGCAGATCATAGCAGATTTTAAAGATGAAAAAGCCATAATTGAACTTGCTACCCAATCAGACATTTTGACATATGAAATTGAATCTGGAAATAGTGATGTTCTAAAATCATTAGAATCTAAAACTATGATAAATCCTTCCCCCGATACTTTAAAAAAAATTCAAGATAAACTAGTTCAAAAAATATTCTTATCTCAAAATCAACTACCAGTAGCAGATTTTGCAGAAATAGACTCCTTAGATGAATTAAAACTCCAGGTAAAAAAATTTGGTTTCCCATCTTTGTTGAAGACTAGAAGGGATGCGTATGATGGGCGAGGAAACTTTAAGGTTAATTCTAATGAAGATGTAATTAAAGCGTATAAACAATTTAACAATCAAAAATTGATGTTAGAAAAGTTTATTGATTTTAGAATAGAGGTCTCAGTGATTGCTGCAAGAAATACTCAAGGAGAAATTGCAACATATCCTCTTGTTGAAAACATACATGAAGATAATATTTTACGAGTCACGATAGCCCCTGCAAGAGTAAATAAAGAAATTTCAAAAAAGGCAGAACAAGTTGCGCAAAAAACAATGGAAGTGTTGAAAGGAGCGGGGGTTTTTGGAATAGAGATGTTTGTAACAAAAAATGATCAGATTTTAATTAATGAGATAGCTCCACGAGTACATAATTCTGGTCATCATACACTTCAATCAAGCAAAACATCCCAATTTGAACAACACATACGAGCAATTCTTGGATTAAGTTTAGGTAGTACTGAATTATTACACCCTGCCATAATGTACAATATTTTAGGCCCAAAAAATTTTAAAGGGGAGTACAAACCTGTCAAGATAGTTATTGATAAAGGAGTTTTTCTTAAAATGTATGGAAAAAAGGAATCAAACCCAAAAAGGAAATTGGGTCATATCAACATAGTTGATTTGGATAATTCTAAAAATATTGATTTCTTGTTAAACAAGCTGGAAAATATAAAAAAATCATTAGTTATTGAACCAGTTTAGAAAGTACATCTTACTACTCTAGTTTTAATGAAAATTCATGAGGAGTTTTGTCTGTTCGAAATATTACATACTGGTACTGATTAGCTTGTCTGAATTTAACAAACTTGGGAAATATGGTCATAACAAAAAACACCAAAACATCTGCGCAAGCAGGAAAAACACAGGTTTCATTGGAAAGTAAGAGTGAAGAGATATGAATATAGAAGAAGAACTACTCATAGAACTTTCATACTTTGGCCTTGACAAGACTGATGCTACCATGTATTTGGGCCTTTTACGAATAGGTTCATTGACAGTAGGTAAAATGTCAACTAAACTAGAAATCGACAGAGGCAAAGCATACAGATCCCTCAACAAACTTCGAGATATGGGATTGATTACTACTACGTTTTCAAATCCTACCATCTGCGAGGCAGTTTCTCCAGAAGATGCATTGACATCTGTAATTCAACGTAAAGAAGATGAAATTACTACAATGCAAAAACTTTCACGGAAAATTGTTGCAGATTTAAAGAATCTAAACAGACCACAACAAGTGTCAGAGATATCTTCAATATCAATAATCCAAGGTCGCTCTAATATTTATTCGCGAATTGGAAAAATGATACAAGATTCTTCCAAAACAATCTATATTGTCACCACAGCTGAAGACATTCTAAGAATGTACCATACCGCTATTCCAGAAAAAATTGCATTATGCAAGAAAAATGGAGGTCAGGTAATGGTATTAACAGATACAGAAAATGATAGTCTACTACCATTAATCAGTAGACTCAAAGCAAATGAGACTAGAGTAGGAAAACTACCATCAAAAAGTAGAGTAATTGTAGAAGAAGGAGGTCAATTAATCATGTCTGGTTCCATTAAAGAAACGATGGATCTAAACGATGATAACGACTCGATTCTATTCACAAACTCTCAAGAGATGATCAACAACATGTTTAGTCTGTGTACACACTTGTGGAAAAAAGCCAAGCCTGTAGACAAAATATTGGCATAATGATATGAAAGAATCATTCTTCATATCCCCAAATTTTATTATTTTTTTTAGTTCTTTTAAGATATACCCAATTTTATGCAATTGTTCAAACAGTTCATTAAATAGCAAACAAGTTCATTCTTAATTGTAGAATAACATGATTGAATCATTTATCGAGATTAATCACTTGCGAATCATCCTTGCCATTGGAATGCTAGGATATGCTTCTTTTACTGATGTAACAAAAAGAGAAATTAGCGATTATATCTGGATTATCTTTGGAGTAATTGCAGCAATCTTGCTGATTTTTGAACCAAACTTATCAGAGAGTCTAACTACTATTGGAATATCATTGATAGTTGCTCCAGTAGCAATAATTATTTGGAGAATTGGCCTCTTTGGTGGCGCCGATGCATTTGCAATAATTGTCTTGGCAGCATTAGTTCCACAAATCTCTCTTACGGATAGAATGATTACACCATTTACAATATTGACAAATGCGATATTGATATCAATCACTCCGTTGTTTATCAATTTCTTTAGAAACATCATAGAATTGGCAAGAGGACATGACATCTTTGAAGGATTCGAGGATCCAACTAGAAAACGTATAATAGCAATGTTTTTGGGATATCGCGCTAAAAACCCAAAATTTGGTTTTTCAATTGAGAAAAAAGTAGGCAAACACAAAAAATTGAATTTAGTTTTCCATCATGCTGAAAACGCCGAATTTTGCAATACGCCTAACACATGGATAACCCCAGGCGTACCATACATGCTATTCATTACAGGTGGATTAATTATTCAATTAATTTACGGGGACGCAATATTCAGATTTTTAGAATCGATTTGAAATTAATTCTGAACTAAAATGGGTCTGTCCTAATAGAACAAACACAAGATAATACGAATTATTTAACAAAAAATAGTGTAAAATTGCAATCATCGAGTAAAGAAAATTTATCATTATCTGAGGATTCAAAATCTGATTTTGAAACTTTAGAAGAATTCATGGGGTTTAAAGGAAAAGCTCTAAGAGATTTAGATGCAGCAAAGTTAGAGTTAGAAAAAAGAGCTGCTCAGATTCAGGAGCTTGCATCAAAAACTAGTGAGCAATTTGGTGGAGCAATCAAAATAAATTCAGATTTAAAAGGAAAAATTACATTTTTACAAGATTTAATTTCATCGCTCAGTAGAAAAAATGAAGAGTTAGAACAGGCCAATAAAGAATTACAAAAACACAAAGAAGAAAATGTAAACCTTACAAAAGATCTGCGTAATAATCTTGAAAAGGTTGTTCTCAAAGAAAAAGAGATAGAGTTACAACGAGATCATCTTGCACGACAAGTAGATGAAAAAAGTAGTGAATTAATGAAATCTGAAAAACTTGCAATAATTGGTGAACTTGCATCAAGAATGGCGCATGACTTGAGAAACCCATTATCAACTATAAAAAATACAATTGAATTAATGGAATCAAAACCAAAATTAAAGATTGAAGAAAAGCTACAGTACTATGGAAAGCTCCGAAGAGCAATGAATAGAATGTCTCACCAAGTAGATGACGTACTTGATTTTGTCAGGACGTCTGAGTTAAAGCTTCAACCATATTCTGTTTTAGATATTATAAATATTGTAAAAGATAGCATAACTGTTCCAAGTGACGTTACGGTGAAGATCGAGCAAGAAAATATTAGAATAAACTGTGATTATAGAAAAATCGAAGCAGTGTTTACAAATCTATTACTTAATGCCATTCAAGCAGTAGAAACTAAAGGAGAAGTAAATATTCGCATAATTGATAATGTGAATGATGTACTAATTGCATTTGAAGATTCAGGCAAGGGCATCGAACCGCAAAACTTATCGAAAATCTTTGATCCATTATTTACAACCAAACAGTTGGGAACTGGACTTGGTCTTTCAATTTGTAAAAGTATTGTAGAACAACATGGTGGAAATATATCTGTAAAAAACAATCCTACAACTTTTCTGATAAGACTACCTAAAAATCTCTAATTAATGATCTAAAAAATGGTCTTAAGAATACCATAGTTTCTAAAATTGAAAGAAATTTACGTTTAGGGTTTATTAATTACCAAAAAAACAAGCAATATTATGTTACTAAAGTTGGCAATTATTCTTACAGGAATATCAATTGCTTTACTAGTAATTTATGCACTAGACGTTGCAATTAATGAAATATCTGGAGAGGGTTTTCTTGGACAAGATCATATGGCACGTGGGATTGGATTGGGCTTGCCTGCAATAATTTTACCAATTATTTCATTTTTTATTTCAAGAAAAGAAAAATCAAGTATGCTAGGGATTCTGTTGTTAATTAGTGGAATATTAATTATAATCGGAGGAATTGTATTATTTGTATTGGAGCCTTCAGTAGAGGCTCAAGAATCTGGAAGAAGTGTGATAGAAAGAGCTGCACCTCTATTTGCTGGAGGAGCATTCATCATTGCCCTAGGTGCAATAAAATTAAAAAGATAAAATCATAGTTGGACTGAAAATGGTATTGTGTTCAAAATGTGGGAAAAATATTAAAAAAATCCACAACTGTGAACATACTAACGAAAATAACTATTGTGTAGAGTGTTATACAGAATTACATTATTACTTGACGGAACAAAAAAGTAATTGACTGAAATCGAGGTTTTTATAGAATGGGTAATCACTTTAGTTTCAGAAAATCTCTATCCTGGTGTATTTTTTGCAGCACTACTTGAAACAGTTTTTCCTCCCATTCCAAGTGAAGCAGTTTTTCCTTTAGCTGGGTACATTGTATTGAAAAACGAAATGTCATTAATTCATGTTTTTGGTGTAGGAATTACTGGGGGAAGTGGAGCAACACTTGGCGCATTTGTAATATATCTGATAGCACTCAAACTAGGGAGAACAGGGCTTGCAAAATACATGAAATATGCAAAGATCAACAAGGAAAGATTATCCAAAGCTGACAAATGGTTTGAAAAATATGGCGACAAGTCAGTATTATTGGGAAGATTAATCCCAGGAATTAGAGAACTTGTTTCAATCCCTGCAGGAATATTTCATATGAAACCCAAAAAATTTCTAATTTTTACCTTCATAGGGTCATGTGCTTGGAGCACGTTATTGACTGGGGTGGGATACTATCTCGGAGTTGCATCGATTAACATTTTTTAAAGTTTAAATTTGAAAATTATTAATCCCTATAATCTATACTGTAAAAACATCAGGGCATTCTATATGTTCGTAGTAATGATCTGTAAAATTCCCTGAAACGATAAACATCACAATTTTATGCAAGTCCATAGGGTTAATGAACTTTTTACATTTTGTACATACCATTTGAGTTACGTTTAGCTCGTATGCCATTACTAGAAAAATTCGAACAGATTAGAAATTATCTAGTATGTATTATTTGGACAAAATGAGAGTAACTCAAAATTCTTAATAAAATTCGTTAATAGACAATGAAAATATGTTCACTAAAGTTTTAATGATAAGTGTAATTTTTGATATAATATGAAAGCAATTATTTTGGCAGGGGGTAGAGGAAAGCGATTAAAACAATTAACAGATTATGTACCAAAACCTTTGATTCCTTTGGATAATATACCAATCATTGAATGGCAAATACGTTATTTAAAAAAATTTGGAATAAAAGATATTATTATTTGCACAGGTTACAAGACTGAACAAATTGAAAATTATCTTCATGTAAAAAATAATTTAGGAGTAAAAATAAGATTTTCAAAAGAAAAAATACCATTAGGTACTGGGGGAGCAATCAAAAATGCAGTACATTTCATTAATGAAAAGTCGTTCATCGTACTAAATGGGGATATAATTACTAATATTGATATGAAAAAACTAATACAAAAGCAAAATTCAATTGCTGCAATTCCACTAAAGACAAAGTTTGGAGTAATAAGTATTAAAAATGATAAAGTGGTTAGTTTTAGCGAAAAAAAAGAAATTTTAGATCTTTGGATGAATGCTGGGATTTATCATCTATCTAAAAACCTAACAAATGATCTACCAAAAAATGGTGATATAGAGAAAACTACTTTTCCAGATTATGCAAAAAAAGGAAAATTAACACATGTTAAATTTAAAAATATATTTTGGTATTCTATTGATTCATACAAAGATATGGAAGAATGTGCCAAGGAAATTAAATCTAAGAATTATATCAAATATGTTGCAAAATAATTTGATTGATTCTAATCTAAAAATATAAAAAATTTTAATATGCAGTTATTGCGGGATCTCGGATTTATAGAGAGTTACTAAAACATAGGCAACTTCTCCCATAAAAGAGGCATCTTCCTTTCTTGCTGCATATTCACTGGTATTTTCCCAAAATGGGTGTATCGATTCATCTGCTAGATATGCCATGTCTTACTTTAACAAAAAATGTGATAATAGCCAAACTCAATCAAAATTCACTTCTTGCTTAAGTGAATCTCTTTTCATACTTATTTTTTAGCGTCAACTTTCACACACAACTATAGACTGAAAATTCTTAATTCATAGATTCACTTTTACAATGTACGGTAAAACAAGAACCAGTTTCAAAGAGTCACAAATGGCTTGCTTTCGTTCCTTTTACGATTGTTACAATATGGGCATATTATAGAATTCAATCATTAAGACGTGGGATTCTTCCAATTTTAGGTGCTGTGGGAATAAGCATAGCATTACAAATGGTTTTGCCCTGGCCTTATGGGATTGGTGCAACGTTACTAATAGCTCCAATACCAATGTTCATAACTCTAAAAAAGTGGTCAATTGAATGGAACGCAAGATTTTCTAGACTATGACAACTGTTTTAATTGATGATCGAATTCTTATTCCTGACAATCTCTTAATTGTTTATAGTCAAATGCTTTGCGTGTCGCACTAAAGTTCATAGAGAATGCAGTGATGGGGAATGCGATTGTAAGGAATGTAATTTCTGGGATCTAAAAGGTAAACTGTTATCTGAAAATTCTTAATTCATAGTATTCAAAAAGAAAGGCAGTCCACAAACCAGAATCTATCCCTAAGTAATTCGATTGTATTCACATATTCAATGAATACCAAAAAAATCAAGTTTGGAGAACATGAAAAAGAAGGATATGAAACAAATCTTTCAAGTACTCCACAATATCCTTCCAATTCTCAAGAACGAAGAGAAAGTGGAAGAAAAAACAAGATTGGGAATTAAAACAATAATTCCTTCATTTTTTTTATTTTTAGATACAAAAAACTTAACATCGGGAATATAGGCATACCACAAACCAACAACTAGGATAAAGTAATCTATTGTACATGGTTAGTATAATGTATATTAAATGTGAAAAATGCGGTAAAGAGTTTATGGGAACATCAGCTAACATTCTAAACTCAGAACATCAAATAGGGCATAAAATGGAATATGAAGTATGAGTACAATAGCAAAATAAAGCACTCCACAGGCTAGAAACTATCATTAAGTAATCAAACAACGTATTGACAACATGCGCCCACCATCAATAGACAAAAAACGGTTCAGTCTTGTTGTAGATCCGCACTGTAAATGTTCTCACAATTTATTAACACATCTATAATTTACGTAGAAAATAC
>JAQBHA010000041.1:0-28437 GCA_032128215.1 Nitrososphaerota archaeon
CCAATTTTTCTACCTCCTTTTGTGAAAGATCCGCAGTCTCTTTTACACCTTGAATAATCGTTCTTCCTTTTTCATATCTTTTTACTTCTAACAATTTTTTCTTTTTTTGATCTTTTGAAATCTGTTTAAGTGATAAATCAATCTCTGATCTTTCAGATCTTACTTTTTTTACTAGCAGTACTTTTTTTTCTCCTTCTCTTACATACCTACTTATGTTTCGTACCCACCCTGGAGCAATTTCTGAAACATGTAAAAATCCCTGAATGTTATTGTATTCATCAAGGGTAACATATGCCCCATGATCTGAAACTTTAGTTACAGTTGCAATAACAATTTCTCCGACTTCAGGTAACTCTTGAATTTCGGTTGTCATAATTTCAAATTTTTATGCGCATAATTTATTGTTGCTGGTTAGAAATCTATGCCTTTTTTTGCTTTTATTCCTGATTTGAAGGGATGTTTTATTTCCTTCATTTCTGTAACTAGATCTGCTACTTCAATAATCTCATTTTTAGCATGATTACCAGTTAGAACAAGATTGAGATTAGCTGGTTTGGAATTAATTAAATCTAAAACATCTTTGATATTTACCAAACCAAGATTTACTGCATAATTTACTTCATCGAGTATTACGATATCATACTTTGCAGATTGAATTTTATCCTTACTTATTTCAATGGCTTCTTTAGCTATTTTTTCATGAACCTCGCGTGGACTTTTGTCATCGATAATACCGACAAAACCCTTACCCGAAACTACCCATTCTAATTCTGGCTTTAGTCTTTTTGCAGATTCCATTTCTCCATAGGGCCACGAACCTTTGATAAATTGAATCATACAAATTTTATGGTTATATCCTATAGCCCTTAGCGCCATCCCCAAAGCAGCAGTTGTTTTTCCTTTACCATTTCCTGTGTAAACTATGACTAAACCATCCTTTCCCATTTCGAATGCTAAATGTTCTAGCCAACTAAAAAGATTGGTACGTAAAAAATCCACATTCTCGTACATTAACTTAAATAAAAATCGATTTAAATGATGCAATTGAAAATTCCTCGATTAATTCTTGCTGGAACCACAAGTGGCGTAGGAAAAACATCGATCACGACAGCAATAATTCATGGAATAAAAAAAAGTGGTTATTCTGTTCAACCCTTCAAAACTGGACCTGATTACATTGACCCAAGCTATCTATCAGCAATTGCAAAAAATAATACAATAAATTTGGATGCATGGTTAATGGGAAAACAAGAACTCATCAAAAGTTTTGTTAGAAATTCAAAATCTGATATTTCTATTATTGAAGGAGTAATGGGATATTATGATGGATTCTCAGGAGACTCGAATTATTCAAGTACTCATCATATTGCTACACTTCTGAAATCCCCAACAGTTCTTGTATTAGACGCAAGTAAAACCGCACGTTCAATTGCTGCAACTGCACTAGGTTTTATAAAATTTCATAAAAATTCTCGGATTGTCGGATTTATTCTAAACAAAATTGGAAGCAAAAAACACGACGAGTTATGTAGGAAATCGCTCCAATCATTAAAGATCCCAATTTTAGGCTCTGTCCAAAAAAATCCTATTCTTAATTTGGATTCAAGACACCTAGGATTGATTCCAGTATCAGAACAGAAATCTTTGAACAAAAAAATAGAAAAAGTTGCAAAGGAAATTTCTGAATCAATTTGTATTGAAAAAATTATTAAAATTAGTAAGAATGTATCTGAACTGCATCACATTCATGAAAAACCTAACATAAAACCAAATACCACTATTGCAGTAGCGTTAGATAATTCATTCAATTTTTACTATCAAGATAATCTTAACGCCTTAAGAAGAGAAGGTGCAAAAATTAAATTTTTTAGTCCTGTATCAGATAAGAAAGTACCAAGTTGTGATGGAATGTATATTGGTGGAGGATTTCCAGAAATACTTGGCAATTCTTTAGGAAAAAACCTAGAGATGCGTAAATCAATTAAAAACTTAGCAAAAAAAAATATTCCAATTTATGCAGAGTGCGGTGGTCTGATGTATCTTACAAAATCAATTAAAGATAATAATAAGAAATTCCCAATGGTTGGATTAATTGATGCAGAAACTGAAATGACAAAAAAAATGACACTAAATTATACACAGGGAATTGTGCGTAATGTATGCGTAATTTCACCACGTTCGAACAAATTTCGTGGACATGAATTTCATTTTTCTGGGGTTAATTCATTACCAAGTGATTCTAAATTTGCTTATAGTCTAGATATAGGAAAAGGAATTGAAAATGGAAAAGATGGATTGATACTCTACAACACTCTTGCATCATATGGTCATCTTTACTTTGATAGTTCAAATTATGCTAGCCAATTTATTACAAATTGCCTGAAGTTTTCAAGAAGATGAACTTTCTCTTACAAGTTTGAAAAGAGCATTCACTATAGCTGATGCACACGGGCTACCGCCTTTTCTACCCTTATTTGTGATAAATGGTACATCTAATGCCAGAAGTGCCTCTTTTGATTCTGGAGATGATACAAAACCAACAGGTATTCCAATAATTAACGCTGGAGTCGTTACCCCTTCCCGAACCATCTGAATTACTTCTAAAAGTGCAGTAGGAGCATTACCAATTACAACAATTCCTCCATTCATTTCTAATGTAGCCATTCTCATTGATGTTTGAGCTCTTGTTTTGTTGTATTTTTTTGCTTCTTCTACAATTATTGGATTAGCTATATTACATATTGTATTATTTCCAAACTCTTTCAAGTTTTGTTTGTTAAAACCACCAATTACTCCATTTACATCTACAATTAGATTACAACCATTTTTTAGAGCATCAATACCTCTCTTGATTGCATCTTTGTGAAAGATTATTTTATTCTCATTAGCAAAATCAAAATCTGCAGTGGCATGTATGACACGTCTAACAATGGGCCACTCTAGATTATCATATTGATGAGAACCAATCTCCATTTCTATAATCTCCATGCTTTGATCTTCAATAGATTGCCCTTTTTCAGTTTGCATGTTCTACCTCATTAGCCCTTTCTAAGATCAAATCAATCATTTTCTCGTCAGTTCCAATATGTTCAGTAATCAATATTTTCTTTAAGCTTGATTTTTCAATTGCTGGATTGAGGTCCTCATAAATATCTCTCTTTACGTGTGCACCCTTATGTAAAAAATAAAACACAACTACCAAAACTTCTGGGTTATTTTTTTGGCATTTTTCTATTCCTTGCTTAATGCTTGGCTCTTCAATTTCTAAAAAACAATGACTGATGTTTCTAAAAGTGTTAATCAAGTTATCTATTAGATATTTGATAGAAAGATGGGCATTTGGATCTTTGCTACCATGACCAATAATCAAAACATCTACTTCATTCTTAGGTAGGGATATGTTATTTTTTTCAAGTGCTGTTGTTACTCTATTTTCTACTAATTCTATCATGGTTTTGTGCATAGACATTGGTTTTGAGACTACAAATTTTACTTTAGTTTCTGACTGGAATTTTATTGCATTATTTACTGCTGCCTTGACTTTTTTTCCAGGATACAAAAAGTAAGGAACTATTGTAAGTGCTTCAATATCCTGCTTTAGGCATTTTTTTACTCCTTCTTCAATAAATGGAGGTATTACTTCTAAAAAACAATAATCAGAAAAAACGTAATTTCCTTTTTCTTTTACTTTTTTACAAATAAAATCAAGTTCCTCTTTTGCTTCCTTTTCTCTACTCCCTCTATCAATTAGTAAAACTCCTCGCTTCAATTTGGAATCCTCGCTATGGCAATTGTTAAATTTGGAGGAAATTTTTGTTTTTCAACAATTAACTTTCCATTAGAACTTTTGATGGCTGCTGCTTCAGCAACACTTGAAGTTCCTTCAAACGCTTGAACTGTCTGAGATGGATTAGGTATTTCTATTGTTGCTAATTCTTCTTTTTCAAAATATTGAATCGGTATATTCATTTCGTTTCCTAGATCTATTAATCCTTGCACATTTGGGTTTTTCTTAATGGAAACAAATTTTGAAACTGATTTAGAATTAAGCTTATATTTTTCAAGACAGAAATTCAAACCTTCTCTGATTGTCTCTTTTGTAGTATCTACGTGTAAGCCTACTCCGACTACTAGAGTAGGAGGTCTATAAACAACTGAATTCTCTAGAATTTCTTTATCTTCAATTTCCTTGTCAGTAATTATCAAAAATCCTTTTGATTGTGAATTTTTCAACTCTTCCATAGATGAGTATATCGTTACATTTATTGGCAATTTTTTATTCCACCAATTTTTATTTCCAACATCTTGAAAAATTCCAATTTTTTCTTCATTTACCATAAAAGCACTAACCATAGTAACTGTAGAGTCATCAGATACCTTCCATCCTAACTCTTTTCCTAAGAGATCTACTGCAATTGTTTTATTTACATCAGCTGCAGTAGTCACAACTGCAATACTTCCAAGTTTATTTGCGATTTCTTCTGTAAGCTGATTGGCACCACCAATATGTCCAGACAAAACACTTATCACAAATTTTGCCTTGTCATCTATTACTAAAACTGCTGGATCCGTTTTTTTATCTTTAATATATGCAGAAATGAGTCTGATTACCGCACCTAATGAAAAAATACAAACAAGCGCATTATTTGTTTTAAAGAGTTCTTCAATTTTGTTAGAAGTTGCCTCTGAATACCAAACTATTTGTGGATTATCGTCTGAAAATTTCGATGGTGCATAAATTTGCCATGTGGGAGATGATTTTTTTAATTCTAACCCAATACTTATTCCATTTTTTGTGATAGCAAGAATTGATACTTTTTCCACAATTCCATTCCTATTAATTAAATAAAATACCTTACTATACAGAATGCCTTCCCAAAATTTTACCATCAAAATCAAAAAGTATCACATCAATTGGTACCTTTTCTTCTGAATGACTTCTCATTTGGTTGTATACCTGTAAACACACTTCATCAAAAAATCCTTTTACCTTTTTTTCTACAACTATATCTTGTACGTGTCTGGCAGTATTTGCGTTTCGTATTTCTTCAACTGTTTTTCTCGCTGCTCCACATTTCTCAGCTAAGACTGCAAGAAAATTCGTATCTACTTTGGAGCCCTTTACATGAGTTTGTTTTATTCCTGCTGCCATCTTTGCAAGTTTTCCAATGAATCCTGCAACGTATGCTTTTCTTATTTCTTTTTTTGCACACTGTTGTATTGTATAACCAGAAAAATCTCCCATTTGAACAAAGGAATGTTCAGGTAGATCAACTATTTTCTTTGCATATTCTTCACTTCGTCCACCAGTTGTTAGCACAACAATATTGTCACCCATTGCTAAACTTACATCTAGATTCTGTCTTATTGATGCGGCAAACGATGCAGTTGAATAAGGAATCACTATACCGCTAGTACCTAATATCGAAATACCACCCAAAATTCCCAGTCTTGGATTATCAGTCTTTAATGCTAATTCTTTTCCTTTTGGTACTGATATTACAACCTTGATTCCATTCTTTGGTAGAATATGTTTTGCCACTTCAGTTATGTTTTCAATAATCATTCTTTTTGGCGTTGGATTTATTGCTGGTTTATTAATTTCTAATCCAAGCCCAGGTTTTGTTACAGTTCCTATTCCTTTTCCTCCATCAATTTCAATTTGATTTACATTTGGCGTTAAAGTAACATCTGCAATAATTTCTGCACCATGAGTAACGTCTGGGTCATCTCCACCATCTTTAATCACTGAACATTTGGCTTTATTTTTGTCAAATTCACAATTTAGAATTTTAATTTGAATTGATTTTCCTTTAGGAAGGGTGACTTCAACAGATTCTATATTTTTCTGATTTAATATTGCTAAAACTGCAGCCTTCGATGATGCAGTGGCAGCTGTTCCTGTTGTAAACCCAGTTCTAAGCTTTTCTTTAGGTTCTTGTTGTTCAGCCACACTGAAATTGATTTATTTTGCGTATTTACTCTTATCTCGAAGATGATTAAATCTAAAGAATTACGAATAGCAGTAACCGGCGCAAATGGATTTGTAGGAAAAAATACTAGAAATCTACTACACAAAAAGGGTGTAACTCTTTTTAGTATTTCTAGAAAAAATTTTTTAAACAAAAATAATGAATCTAAAATTATTTCATCAGATTTCAATATTGATTATATTGCCAGTAAGCTGAAAAACTGTGATGCATTTATTCATTTAATTGGATCGGGACGGCAAACCATTACGTCTACTTATGAATCTGTTAATGTAGAATTAACAAAAAAAATACTTCAACTTTGTAAAATAAAAAAAATAAAAAAAATCGTGTATATTAGTGGTCTAGGAGTATCAAACCATTCTGTCTCATCCTACTTTATTTCAAAGTATAAAGCTGAACAAGAAATAATTACATCTGGATTAGATTATACAATACTTAGGGCATCTTATATTATTGGGAAAAATGATCCATTAACAAAGAATCTTAGGAGCCAAATTAAATCAGGAAAGATAATAATCCCGGGTTCGGGAAAATACCATCTTCAACCTATTTTTGTCAACGATGTTGCAAAAGTAATTTATAATTCAATAATTTTAAAAACATTTTCTAATAAAATTATAGAACTAGTGGGACCTGAAACAGTAACTTTCAAAGAATTTATCAATATCTTTAAAGGTAAAACTAAACTCAAAATTGAAAAAATGGATCTTGAAAATGCGTATTATGACGCTCTACACTATCCAACAAGTATCTACGGTGTAGATGATCTTAATATCATGATTGGTGATTTTGTGGGTAATCATAGCAAACTGAAAACATTATCTAACTTTGAATTTAAAAAAATTAGAGAGATTTTATAATCCTGCTGCTTGTCGTAATAAATTCGCTTTATCAGTATTTTCCCACTTGAATTCTGGTTCGCTTCTCCCAAAATGTCCATAGGCTGCAGTTTTTCTATAAAATGGTTTTTTCAAATCTAACTGTGCAATTATAGACAAAGGCCTCATGTCAAAGTTTTTTCTAACAATATTTTCAATATCTTCCTCAGGAATCTTTCCTGTATCAAACGTATTTACCATAAGTGATACTGGGTTAGCTACTCCAATCGCATAAGCAACTTGTACCTCACATTTATCAGCCAAACCTGCAGCAACAATATTTTTTGCAATATAACGACACATGTAACATGCAGATCTATCTACTTTTGATGGATCCTTACCTGAAAATGCACCTCCACCATGTCTTCCTTGTCCACCGTATGTATCAACAATTATTTTTCTTCCAGTAAGACCTGTGTCAGCACGAGGTCCACCAATTTCAAATTTACCAGTAGGATTTACATGAATTTTTATCGTATCATTCCATAAACTTCCGCAAACAGGTTTGATAACTTTCTCTATCAAAGCATTTGTTATTTCAGAATTTGAAATATTTGGTGCATGTTGTGTTGATAAAACTATAGTTTCAATTTTTTTTGGTTTTCCATCTTCATACAGAATAGAAACTTGAGATTTTCCATCAGGTCTTACCCATGGTAATTCATTTGATTTTCTAACATCTGAAAGTTTTTTTGTTAATTTGTGAGCTAAAATAATTGGCATGGGCATCAGTTCTACAGTTTCATTTGTTGCATAACCAAACATCAAACCTTGGTCACCTGCTCCTTGATCTTTATCAACAGTAGCTGTGATTCCTTGACTAATATCTGGACTTTGAGCATGTAATCTTAACATTATTTCACAGGTATTTGCATCAAATTCTAATTCAGGTTTGTCATAACCAATTTCTCTAATTACTTTTCTAACTAGTTCATCCTGAGCTTTTTCATCAAATTTCGCTTTAGATGTTACTTCCCCAGCTACCGCAACAAATCCAGTAGTGGCCATAGTTTCTACAGCGACCCTAGATTCAGGATCTTGTCTTAGATATTCATCTAAAATTGCATCCGAAATCTGATCGCAAACCTTGTCTGGATGTCCTTCAGTTACAGATTCTGAAGTAAAAAGAAAACTTCTTACCACAATAAACGCCCTTTTTTAATTACAGATCACTTTCTAATTTGATAAATAATACGTTATTTCCTCTTACGATAACTCTTCCGTAATTTGCAATAACCTTATCATCCTTTAGCTCTTCAGCATCGGTCATTATCAAATTCATGTAAGAATCTACGTTATCCATTTTCCCTTTGTATTCTACTTCATTCTTTAATCTAACTATGACATTTTTTTTGGTATTTTTCTGGAGAGTTGTGAGTGGTCTCTTAGCGATTGACTGTGACAACGATTGTTCAACCTGCTTTCCTTTATATCCAGCATAAAAGCCTTGCCTAAATCATTTTCCCAAAGAAATTACTTTAATTTTCTAATGTTATTTACATATTTACATATGATAAGTACCGGAATCAAAAAATTAGATCATTTTCTCGGCGGTGGCATTAAAAGTGGAATAATAACTGATATTTTTGGTTCTACAGGTACTGGAAAAACTCAACTTGTAATGCAAATTGCTCTAAATTCACTATTACAAGGTGGACAGGTTCTTTTTCAGGATACAACAGGACAGTTTAGACCAGAAAGAATGCTAGAAATGATTAAAACTCGTAATCTAGAACAAAACATGCTTGATAGAGTCAAGGTTGGAAGAATCACAAATTCCAGCGAACAGATTCAATATTTATCCAAGATTAAAGCAACTAATTTTTCTTTAGTTGTAATTGATAATGTTACAGATTTATTCTCATTTGAATATAATAAAGTAGATCAAAATTTAGAAAAAAATGTAACTTTTATGGAGTATATGCATGAGTTATCTCTTATCTCCATTCAAAAAAAAATACCAATAATAGTTACAAACATAATTAGACAAATTGATGATTTAGAAAAAGAAAACTTGGCTAAACCAATAAGCATGTTCACACATTTAAAAATTAAATTATTAAAAAAAGAACCAAAATATTTAGGTGAAATATTTCCTTCATTTCTACAAAAAAAGGAATTTGGTTACGAAATAACGAAAGAAGGTTTGGTAGATTTATCTTAAGAAGCTATTTAACCTTGGATGTGAGAGATTAAGTATGGCGGGAATTTTTGATTCTATCCCTACAATCACAGTAATTCTTTTTGCAATTGGGCTTGTTGGCGTAATGGTATATGAGTGGGCTAGAACAAAACAGAGCGAAAAACCTACCACTTGATTCCAATCTAATTGCCAAGTTTTATTCACTTGGATTCAAACAACTTACAGAAATTCAAAAAAAAGCCGTTCCAATAATTTTCCAAAAAAAAGATACTTTAGTTATTGCACCAACTGGTTCAGGAAAAACTGAATGTTCGGTCATACCAATTTTTTCTCACGTTAAACTGTCCAAGAAATTAGGTAAGATAAAGGCCATTTATGTAACACCTCTTCGAGCACTAAATCGAGATGTTTTTAGAAGAATAGTTCGTTATGCTGACAACGATGGTCTATCAATTGAAATAAGACATGGTGATACTCCACAATCAACTCGCAAAAAAATTTCAAATTCACCTCCAGACATCCTGATAACAACTCCAGAAACCCTTGTAATTTTACTAACTCAGAAAAAAATGTTAGATGCATTATCTGAATTAGAATGGATAGTAATCGATGAAGTGCATGAATTATTAGGCAATGAACGTGGAACACAACTTTCACTTAGTCTTGAAAGACTTCAAATAAATTCTATCTTTGAAATTACTAGGATTGGATTATCTGCAACCATTGGGAATCCTGAAGAATCAGGAAAATTTGTTGTTGGTACAAAGAGGAAATTAAAAATTATTCGAGATACTGCTATTCGAAAATATGACGTAAAAGTAAAATACATTGCAGGAACAATTTCTGATGTAGCTCAATATATCATTGAATTTGTATCTGAGCAAAATCTTCAGTCACCCGTACTGCTTTTTACCAATACTAGGGGCGAATCTGAATTTTTGGCTTCAATTCTCAAAGAAAAATCTACATTAAGTATTGAATTGCATCATGGTTCACTCTCAAGACAGGTTAGGGAAGAAACCGAAGATTCCCTACGAGAGGGGAAAAAAGGTATTGTAGTTTGTACTTCCTCACTTGAACTTGGATTAGATATTGGTTCCATAGAATTGGTAATTCATTATGGCTCACCAAGACAGGTATCAAAACTAATTCAAAGAATTGGAAGAAGTAGACATAGTAAAGGTTCTTCGGCAAAAGGATTGATTGTAACAAACAATGCTGATGATGAATATGAAGCAAATGCAATACTTGAACGTGTAAAACAAGGTTCAATAGAAGAACAAAAAATTCATGAATGCTCTCTTGACGTTCTAGCTCACCACTTAGTAGGACTTACTATTCAATTAGGTCAAGTACCAGTTGATTATGCGTTTAAAATTTTCATTAAAGCTTACCCATTTAGAAATTTAACTTTAGATGATTTTTATGCTGTCTTAGAACTTATGGATTCCAATTATCTAGTATTTTTTGATAGAGAAAAAATGATTCTTAAAAAGAAAGGCCGTACTTTCAAATATTATTTTGAAAATCTTTCAACAATTCCAGATATCTTAAAATTTAAAGTATTCGATTCTGTTGGGAAAAAAATCATAGGAACACTGGATCAAAGATTTGTAGGAGATTTTGGGGATTCTGGAAATATCTTTGTTTTACGAGGATTACAATGGAGAATTCTTAATGTAGATGAAAAATCATTTAAGGTAAATGTAGAACCATTTCATTCTGGTGGGTTAACCATTCCATATTGGGAAGGAGAACATATTCCAGTCGATTATAAAACAGCAAATAAAGTTGGCTTATTACGAAGTAAAGTAAAAGATAAAAAAATATCTTTGCAGAATAATATAATTCATAAGTTTAAACTAGATTCAATTCCAGATGAAAAAACTGTAGTGGCAGAATCACTTCGAAGTCAAAGTATTATAGTTTTACATGCATGTTTTGGCTCAAAAATTAATGCTACATTATCCACTTTACTTTCTTCAATGCTGTCAGCAAGATTAGGATTTTTAGTAGAGTCAAATTCTGATGCTTACAGAATAGTACTCTCATCCAAAGCAAAGATTTCAGAAAAGCAAGTATCTGATGTTTTACGAGATAAATATGCTCTATCAGAGATAGTTACTGCTTCATTAACAGGAACTCATAATGTTAATTGGAGGACATGGTGTGTTGCCAAAAAATTTGGTGTAGTGGGTAGAGGTGCAGTTTATGAAAGAAAATCGGCTCGATTTCTTTATGAAAGATATTCTAAAAGTCCCCTAGTAAAAGAAGCACTTCGTGAACTGTTTCATGATAAATATGATCTAAAAAATACTGAGATAATATTGAATAAATTGCAAAATGATGAAATTAAAATTAAATGGTATGATGTTATAGAATTCTCTAAAATAGCCGAACCTATATTGGATCACACAACAAAATACTATTCTTCACCTTCAAATATTGATAAAGGAATTTTAGAACTAGTTAAAACGAGACTATTAAAAACTAAACATCGATTAGTTTGCGTTAGATGTGGTAAATGGGAAAAAGTTGTGGAAACAAAAGATGTGACAGATATCTTACCATGTCCCTATTGCAAAGGTAGACAGATAACTTCCACTTTCTATTCCGACTATGATTTACAGAAGATCATACAAAAAAAACATGGAGGAAAAAAAATTTCCCCAGAAGAAAATCATAAATTTGAGCGCGCATGGAAAGTTTCATCTTTAATTGAAAATTTTGGAAATACAGCCATAGTTGTTTTATCAGGTTATGGTGTTGGAGCTGATACTGCTGCACGTATTTTAAGAAATATGATAGATGAAGTTCTTCTTTACAAGCAAATTTATGAAGCAGAAAGACAATACGTGATGACTAGAGGTTTTTGGGATTCTTAATTTTTCTTAACGATAGCAGAAAATGGTGTTAAAAATAATTCAATTTTATTGTCTAGACCATTTTTAGCATTAAGCCCTGTTACTGACACTATTTCGCCAATTGATAGCTTGTCAAGAAGATTTGCTTGGTTTCTCCAACCCTTAACAGATATCGGACCTGTATCATCCTCAACATACATTTCGCCTAAAGAAATTAATTCACCAGTTTTTGTTTGGACTTCACGGCGTTCAAATTTCTTCAAAATTATAGCTTCAATACAATAATCATCACCTATTTTTACATCTGAAATTTTTGTTCTAAGATCTGATAAGGATGGAATATTTTCCTTCTCCACTTTCCTTACAAATGAATCATCATCTAATACTATAGAGTTTCCATATGCTTTTGATGGCATACATTCAACAATCTCTCCCTCCTTGAACAGTTTTATTTTTCCAGCTAAATCAGTAATTTTGAACAGATTTCTATTAGTATCAACACCCAGTATCATACTCTTTTCAGTATCATTTTTTGATATTGATAAAATTCGGGTTACAACTGGTTTTACCTCTTTTTCACCTTCAATAATCATTATTGTGGCTTCATTACCATGGATTTCTAGACCTTGATTCCCAGTTTTTGTTCGAACTCCAAAAAGAGTAGATTTTGCCCCTGGGAAAATCATTTTAGGAATAGATGACTCATCTTTTCCCCATAGAACAATCCTGACAGTATTACCATTACTTCCTTTCAATCTTAATCTTAGAGCCTTTCCAGGCAGACCACGCGAATTTGTAAACTCCATAGTATTGATAATTCCATCAATTGTTCCTGTAACTACCAAGTTGTTTTCATTTTCTTTAATTGAACTCACATCTTTTGTAATAGAATCTATTGCCGGAATATCACTGTCAATATCAATGGCTTCTATATTAGAACCTGAACCAATGTTAATTGTAGGACTCCCATTAAGATCTGATTTTACATATGCTTTAATGATCTTGATTAGATCTCCAGGTTTGAGATCTTCAATCCCAGGTAAGTTTGCTTTCTCATCCCAAAGCTTTACACTTGCAGTTGAATTCCCATCATATACCGTCATAGTTCGTAAAAAGAAAGGCGTACCATCTTTTCTAGAATATTGTTTTGCTGGAGAGAAATTCAATACACGAGTTTCTAAAGAAATTTCCTTTGCCCCCACGTAAAGTTCCTTTAGACTCATCTCAACTTTTAGGGGTTCTGATAGAGATACACCAAGCTCTGATGCTATAAGGAAAAGTGCACCTTGATCGGTAAGGTATCCTGCTCCAATTTTTTCTTTTTTCTGCTTAATTTTTTCTTCAATATCAGATCTAGTAAGCTCCGATCTTTGTTCAAGAAGTTTATTCAAAAGTGTCTCAAATTCAGACAAATCAATATTTGTTATTACTATGTCCTAATAAAAATTACATTAACTAAATTAGTGGGTAGATCGCAGGCCAAATCATGTATAGCATAATTACGAAATCTCTATACAAAGCATATAATTCGATAAATGCTGTTGATGGAATAGATCTCTCTGTTAAATCTGGTCAAGTTTTCGGGTTTTTAGGACCTAATGGAGCAGGAAAATCTACGACAATTAAACTTTTGACTACACTGATCCCACCTACTAGTGGAGAATTGACCATTCTAGGAATTAATGCTAAGGAGAATCCTTTACAAATACGGCATAGAATAGGAGTTGTTTTACAGCAACCAAGTTACGAACCATCTCTTTCTGTTGAAAAATCACTCGAAAAATATGGATTGATGTGGGATGTACCTGGAAAAATCAGGAAAAAAAGGGTAAAAGAACTACTTTTGGACTTTGATTTGAATGAAATTCGTAAAAAGAAAACCGAAGACCTGTCTATTGGTCAAAGACGTAGGCTCCAGGTAGCACGAGAATTTATGCATGATATGGATCTTCTTTTTTTGGACGAACCTACCATTGGCCTAGACCCTTCTGCTAGAAGAAATTTACTTGATTTTTTGAAAATGAAAGTTAAAGATGGACTAACCATTTTTTTTACTACTCATATTTTAACAGAGGCTGAATACATTTGCGATGAAGTTGCGATTATAAACAAAGGAAAAATAATTGCCATAGATTCTCCAGATGATCTTAAAAAGAGATTTGGAAGTAAAAAGACAATAAAAATCCATATTGCTCAAGTTAATGAAAAACTAAAAAATTTATTAAATGACGTTAAAGATTGTAAAATTGATTTCAACTCAGGTACAAATATTACAATTATTTCTGATGAATCTGAAGTTATATTGATGAAAGTTTTACAAATATTGAATTCTAATAATATTACAATAGAAGATCTTTCTGCTATGCCGACCAATCTTGAAGAAATATTTCTTAAAGTAGTGAATGAATCAAATGAATCCAATACTTAGATTAGTTAATAGAAATCTCACTATTGCCATTAATCCAGGATTTCTAATATGGCAAGTTATCTTTCCACTAATCTATATTTTTGTTGCCGGGTTTGCATACACATCACTTATTGATAATGTACCATTTGAAAATAGAGAAATAAATTATCCCGCATACTTGTCTACTGGAATGATTGGTTTTAACATAATGAATAGCACATTAATTTCTGGAATTATCATTTGGAATGATAGACGACATGGGATGTTTGAACAAATTTTATCTGGCCCATTTACAAGAACCCATTATATTCTAAGTAATGTTGTTACCATAGGAATTGTTGGATTGGTTAGCGCAACTTTAATTGCATTAATAGCTTATCCTGTTTTTTCAGAAGCAAGTGAATTTTCATTAATTACTATTCCGATTATTATTTTTGCTTCTGTAACAGGCTCTCTTTTGTTTGGTTCAATAGCATCAATTATTTCAACTAGGTTAAGATCAAGTGAAGGATTTAATGTAATTATTAATACTGTGTTCTTGTTTTTTGCATTCGTTAGTACAGCATTTTATCCTGCATCAGGTACACCCGAGCCACTTGCCTCAGCATTTTATCTTAATCCATTGACATATCTAGTTGATGTAATTAGAGCAGGAGTTTTTGGAAGCTTTTCTAACTTTGTATTATTAGAGATGTTAATTTTGATTATACTTGCTATTGGTTTATTTGTTATAGCTACAAAATTACTTACTAAATTAGATTTTTAGAATTTTCAAGAATGCTTGAACTAATAGAAATGAATAGCCCGGCCCAGATTCGAACTGGGGTCAAGGGCTTCAAAGGCCCCTATGCTTGACCACTACATTCGGTGGAATAAATCCTCTACCGGGCTGCCGGACGTGGTTTTAAGTTTAGAATCCCTTAATGTTATTTTCTATTTCCAATGGTGCAATCTAATAAAGGAAAAAATCTGAATTTTAGAACTTAAACCGATGTAGAAATTGCTTTTACTAGTTTAGCATAAGGATCTTCCATAGCGTTTAGCACTTTTTTTGCCCTCTTTTTGTTATCTATGTTTGAAGAACTGATGAATTTTCTTATAGTTCCAACTAATTTTTTAGGATCTGTCTCTCTCTTAACAAGTTTGTTCTTGACAAGATAACTTTCTATTAAATTTGGTACTGCATTATAAGAAATAGTGGGAATTCCAAGCAATGCAGCTTCTGCAGTCATTGTTCCTCCTGAACCAACAAAAACGTCTACTGTTGATAGTAACATCTTTCCCTCTATTACTTTATTCAAAATTTTTATATTTTTCCCAAATGCCCGATTAAGAAATTTTATCTGGGAACCATATCTACCTAGAACCAAAATATTTTCATTACTAAATTCTTTGATTATACTTTTGATAATCATTACAGTTTTTTTTGAATTTTTACTAGAGTAAGCCGCTTGATCCTCTTCTGATCTAATTAGAATAGTTTTTCTTTTATTATTAAATGGAAGTTTAATTTTCTTATCGAGCCTACGTTTTGCTATTGATGCAGCATCTATGCCTTTGTAGTGTAAAATATTTTTTTTATGTATTCCAAATTTTATGAATTCTTTTTTTGGGATTACCCAAGGAATTATTAATTTTTGAACAAGAGGAATTGATAATCTCATTACTGCCTCAGCATGGGGAGAATCTGAAAAAGCAATATGCTTTATTCCTAATCCATAGGCAACACGTGATGCCTCAGGTGAACAAAAACTAACTACAATATCTGGCGAATGATTGTTAATAATCTTTGAAAGCTGGTTAATTCTACTAGTGCTAGCAATTAGTTTATCGTATTTTTCAGCCCCTCCATGTTTTCCCACAAATAGGGGGTTCAATTTTCTTAATTTTGCTAATTTAGTAACTTCACGATAATTTCTAGAAGTACAGATTACATGATGATTTTTTTGAAATCGTCTAATCATAGGTTCAAAAAACAGTAATTGCTTTGGAGTAAGTAAATCAAACCAAATTTTCAAGTATTTTTCATTGAATTTGGAAGTTCAATAAGTTTTTCTTGGGTTGTTTGCCTAGCTCAAATGAAATGGGGGGAGCTAAAGTTGTTGTTTATGGGCTTAGTACCGAAGGATATTCACTTGCCTGTCAAATGGCAATTAAAGGCGCAGATGTCCAAATTATAGATGAAACTACCCCATCGGCTATATCCATAAAAGCCGATATTGCAAAAACATATCCAAATGTTTCTTCTTTCAAGGACGATGAACCTTTATTGGCAATGGAACCAATTGATATTGCTTTATCAAAAGCACAATATCTCTTCTTTACTCCACGAATAAGAAAAACAGGACAAGATACTAAAACTGAGGTTCATTCGAAATTCAAAGATGCAACTAGTCAACTAAAGAAAGGTAGTTCTGTAATTTACAATCTTGGCACTGGATTTGGTGGAAATAATGAAAATATTTCATTACTTGAACATGTAACTGGATTAGAAGTTGGAAAATCTATTTCATATTACTATTTTCCAATATCCGATCCAACTCAAGCCCCAAACGTAATAGGATCTTTTAATAGCAAAATTGATGAAACACTTTCCGAATTACTTTCTACTGGTAAAAAAGAAAAAAAATTTGTAGCTATTTCTTCTTCTGAACATTTTCATGCTATAAATATACTTTCCAGATTTTCCGGACTATGTAGTGTTCTTGAAGTGTGTAAGTTTGCATTAGATGATACTACTAAATCTGATTTAACATCTGATACTTTTAATGATATTTTTTTAGATGATATGATAAATAGTCTATATGATCTTCGTTCCTTAGGAACCTCCATTGAGGGTGCAAATACTCTAATGTATTTGGTTAATGGAAGCATCAAGGGAATTGATGGTTACATTAAACGATTAATTGATGAAATTAGATCTACACTAAAGAAAAATGATTTAAAAGCTAGTCGAACAAAAATTGCACTTTCGTGGACATTGGATCAACATGCTATGAGAGGAGATAAAATTGAAATGCTTCAAAATCTTACATTAAAGTTACGGGATTATATTGGCGATGTTGAAGCCTTCGAAGGTCCAAATTATGACTTGTTTCATAGTGATAAAACCACAGTAGTGGTTGTATGTTCTAAATACGATTACGAAAACATCATGAAAAAGCGAAAAGAAGCCGATCTAATAATGATTAAAACAAATCCATTATGTGAGATAATACGATAAAAATAAAATTACCCTAAGAGAAAAAAACTTTGATTTGGCAGAAAACAATCAACAAGATTCAAAATCTAAGAATTCCGATCCAACGCAAGAGGAATCTGAAAATAAAACTGTTCAAGAAGAAAAAGGAACAGAAAATGAATCCACTGAATCGATAATATCTGAATTGGAGCAGAAATTATCACTAGAAGAACAAAAACTAGTGGTATGTCAAGAAAAATTAAAACATGCACTTGCTGACTTTCAAAATTTGGAACGTAAAATAAAATTAGATATTGAAAATGGCGTTAATTTAAAAATTGATAAATTTATGCTTGGTTTTCTCTCAATATATGATGATTTTATCCTTGCAAAAAAAATTCTAAATGATGAAAAAATAGATGTTTCCGGTTTAGAATCAATCGTAAAAAATATGAACGCTCTACTATCTGAATACGGAATTACTCAAATTAATGCAATAGGGGAAATTTTTAATCCAAATTTCCATGAGGCTGTCTCAGTAGTTGAAGATTCTTCACTTGATGAAGATACTATAACAAAAGAAATCAGGAAAGGATATATTTCTCACAATAGAATAATTAGACCAACCATAGTAGAAATATCAAAAAAAAAACAAAATTAGATAATTCAAACGGTGAACAAAATGACTAAAATAATTGGAATTGATTTAGGAACAAGTAATTCAGCTGCTGCAGTAATGATGGGAGGTAAACCTACTCTTATTTCCGCAGCTGAGGGTACTACCATTGGCGGTAAAGCCTTCCCATCTTATGTGGCTATCAGTAAGGATGGAGATCTAATTGTAGGTGAACCAGCTAGACGTCAAGCTATTACAAATCCCAATAATACTATAGTAGCAGCTAAAAGAAAAATGGGAACTGATCATATCTTTAAACTTCAAGGAAAAGACTACAAACCTCAACAAATTTCTGCATTTATTTTACAAAAAATAAAAAAAGATGCCGAAGCATTTCTCGGAGAAAAGATTGAAAAAGCTGTTATTACGGTTCCTGCATATTTTGATGATAATCAACGTCAAGCAACCAAGGATGCAGGTACAATAGCTGGTTTAGATGTTGTAAGGATAATCAACGAACCTACAGCTGCTTCTCTCGCATTTGGGTTAGATAAATCAAAGCAGGAAATGAAAATTTTAGTTTTTGATTTTGGTGGAGGAACATTAGATGTAACTATCATGGAAATGGGTGGTGGAGTTTTTGAAGTTATGAGTACTTCTGGAGATACTCTACTTGGTGGAACAGATATGGATAAAGTGATTTCCGACTATGTTGTTGACGATTTTAGAAAAAAAACTGGGATTGATCTTACAACAGATAGTACGGCAATGACTAGAATTAGAGAAGCCTCAGAAAAGGCAAAGATTGAGCTATCAACCGTGATGGAAACTGACATTAATTTACCTTTTATTTTTCATGAACAATCTTCTGGAACAAAAAATCTTGAAATTAAACTTACGAGAGCAAAATTTGAAGAGTTAATCAACTCAATAGTAGAAAGATGTAAGCCATCAGTTGAAAAAGCATTAGAAGATTCTAAACTGTCTAGATCTGACATTTCAAAGATTGTACTTATTGGAGGACCAACTCGAATACCATTAGTTAGAAAATTTATCAGTTCACTAATTGGTAAAGAGGCAGAATCTGGAGTTGACCCAATGGAAGCTGTTGCTATGGGTGCAGCAATTCAAGCAGGTATCATAGCTGGTGATGTTACTAGTGACATAGTTCTACTTGATGTAACTCCATTAACGCTAGGTATTGAAACTCTTGGAGGTGTAAGAGAACCTCTAATTGAAAGGAACACGACTATTCCTACTTCTAAAAGTAAAGTGTTCACTACTGCTGCAGACAGTCAAACTGCAGTTACTATTCATGTTGTACAAGGAGAAAGACCAATGGCAGCTGATAATGTCTCACTTGGAAGTTTTAACCTAACTGATTTACCGCCTGCTCCAAGAGGAGTTCCACAAATTGATGTAAAATTTGATATTGATGCAAATGGTATACTTAATGTAACAGCAACGGACCTTGGAACTAAAAAAGAGGCAAAGATTACAATTGAAGCAGGTACAAAATTATCAAAAGACGAAATTGAAAAATTAAAACTAGATGCTGAAAAATTTGCTGATGATGACAAAAAGAAGAAAGCAGCAATAGATATCAAAAATGAAGCCGAAAGTTACATCTATACCACTGAAAAGCTGATAAATTATGATCTTAAAGATAAGATCACACAAGAAAAGGGCATAAAAATAACAGATGCAATCAAAGAATTAAAAGAAGTTCTTAACAAAGATGCTGAACAGATCAAAACAAAATTGGATGTGCTCAAATCCTTAGTTAATGAAGTAACTACAGAACTTTACAAAAATGCTTCTTCTCCTGGTGCAGACCAACAAAGTGGAGAAAATAAGCAAGATACAGAACAAAAATCTGAACCTACTTCTAACCAAGAAACAACAAAAGAAAATAGTTCCAATTAGATAATTTATACTCCGTGAAATTATTAAGATACACATGAGTTCAAAACGTGATTATTATGAGGTTCTAGGAGTTTCAAAAACAGCACTAGCTAACGAAATAAAATTACAATATCGAAAACTTGCCCTGAAATTTCATCCTGATAGAAACAAATCCATAGAGGCTACGGAACATTTCAAGGAAATCTCAGAGGCATATGCAGTGTTATCTGATACTGAGAAAAGAAAACTCTATGACCAATACGGACACGCAGGAGTAGATGGTAAGTATAGTACAGAAGATATTTTCAAGGGAGCTAGCGGAAACTTTGATGATGTATTTAGTGATCTTTTCGGTAGAAGCGGGGGTGGAGGATTTGAATCAATTTTTGACTCACTTCTAGGTAGAAGCGATGGCTTTGGAGGATTTAGACGCCAAAAAGGTGCAGACTTACTTTACGAAACTTCGATTACACTTGAAGATGTTTTTCATGGTAAACACATGGAATTAGATCTTCATAAAAATGTAGAATGTTTATCATGTAAAGGTTCAGGAGCAGCTCCTGGGTCTACTCCAAAAACATGTAAAACATGTAATGGCCAGGGACAAGTAAGGCTAACAAGAAAAATGGGATTTGCATCTTTTGTTACAGTCGGTCCATGTTCATCATGCCATGGACAAGGACAAATAATTGAAACACCATGCAAGAACTGTAAAGGGAGTGGTGTGACAAAAGGTATTAGACATCTACCATTTGATATTCCACCTGGTATTGATACAGGTGATTACACTATTCCTGGTGAAGGAGAATTAGTCTCTGATGGAATAAACGGAGATCTTATTGTACGCATTAGAGTTCTTCCCCATTCCGAATTTAAAAGAGATGGAGGAGACATTTTTTATGATATACAAATTAGTGTAATAGATGCAATTCTTGGGAAAAATATTGAAGTTCCAACTTTAGAAGGAAAAGAAAAAATTAATGTTGAAGAAGGAAGCCAACCAAATACAATTATTAAATTAAAAGGAAAAGGACTGCCCAGAATTAATTCTCGAAGTCATGGAGATCAATACGTGAGATTAGTTATTGATATTCCTAAGAAACTTAATAAACATCAAAAAAATCTTCTACAAGAATTTGGAAAAACTTTCGATTAAAAAAATGATTACTAGGGCACAAATTTAACTTTTTTGAATTCTTTATTTTTTTTCAATTTTTCTTATATCCAAATGATGACCCTGTCGTACATGAAATGCATGGTTATCTTTTATCAATTCTGCAATTTTTGATTCTGGATAGTATTTTACATTATAACGTCCAAGAATCTTTTTGCAGTTGTTACAATAAATCTCTCTAAATTCCAATTATTACTACAATTTCAGTCTTGGTTATGTTTGTATTTCATATAATTTCAATAAAGAAACTTATTTCAGACCTCTAAATCTACGGTGCGGGAGTCGCCCAGCCTGGTCAACGGCGTAAGGTTCAGATCCTTATCTCCTAGGAGTTCGTGGGTTCGAATCCCACTTCCCGCATTAATTTTTAAAGCCGAAAGGTCTAAGGAACAACTTTAAACGATAGTAAATCTAAGATGTAATATGGGTAAAGTAGTTAGAGTGGGTGGCAGAGGTACATCCAGAAGAGTATCTGAAAAAGAATCAGATAATTGGACCGGAAAAGATTACGCAGACCTTCAGAAAAAACGAAAGGACGCTGCAAAAGATGTTTATGTCTCAATGGGACGTGGTACTAAAAAAATTAAACTTGGCGATATTGCAGAAACATCCGGCAGACCAACAGGTAAAGGCAGATGGGTTTCCAGTGGACGAGGAACCGGTAGACGAAAAATCGAATAGAAAATTATCAATTCTTGACGATATTTAGTATATCCAATACATTATTTTTGTTTATTATTGTTAAGGTATTCTTTAATCATTTTTTGTAACAAGAGGTTTACTTTTTCACCTGAAGCTTTACCACGAGTACTTTTCATAACATTACCCATTAATGGACCAATTGCTCGAAGTCCTTGGGCATCTATGATCGCTGAATTTTCATTAATTATAGTATTACAAATCTCTTCTAATTCATCTTCACTTAAAGAAATCATTGATGTTATTTTAATTGCGTCCTCAACTGATCGAGTTTTACCTGACATAATATGTTCAAAAATAATTTCTATCGATTCTTTTGTAATTTTACCTTGGTTAAGATATTCAAATGATTTGATAATCTCTTCTGATTTTAATAAACTAGCATCCAAATTACGTCTTTGCAGATTTGTAATTGTTGAACAAAGTATCGATGCTACAAAATTAGACGAACTTTTTTTGTCGATACAAATCTTTTCAAATAATTCTAGATATTCAGAATCAAAAATTTGTTCAGCAAGCTGAGGTTTTAGATCATACTTTTTTTGAAGAAATAATAAAGATTTATCCCATGATTTAGGAATATTTTTTTTTGCAAAATTTATTTCATCATTAGTTACTATAATCGGTAGGACATCTGTCTCAGGATACATTCTAGAAGCCCCAGGCCTAGGTCTGAGATAAATTGTCTCTCCATCTTGTGTTGCTAATCTAGTTTCTGCAGGAACACCTTGTTTTGCTTGTTCGATTCTGTTTATTATGGAATTTATAGCAAAATCTACCTTAGAATTTTGTCCGGCAATTATAATGAAGCTATCATTTTCCCCATTATCTAATAATTTTTTTATCATTTTAATATATGAATCATCTATCCCGTAATTTGGAAGTTCATCAGAATGAAATACACCACCAATCCCAAAAAATCTAACTAGTTGACCAATTTCTTTACCAAGTCTAATGGCTTCATAAGGTGAATAACTGAACATTCCTGAAAAATTTTTAATTTTAATAACTTTGATAACAGACTTATTTTTTAAAGATTTTTGTATTATTTTTGATTCACAATTTTTCATGTACTCTGTTATATCAAAAATATCTTCCTCCCTAGAAATTTTTTCCAGTTTTATTTTTTTTAATTTTTCTGAAATTAATAGAAGACCATGTTGTCTTTTTGCCTCATATTCTACAATTTTTTCGAGCTGATCTAATTGTTGCACTCCTTTTACTTCAACTACTCCACCACCACTAACTGAAACATTTACATCTTGCCTGATTGATCCTATTCCTCTTGTAACCTTTTTTGTTGTTCGTAACAGCCTACCCATTGTAAGCGCTATCTTTCTCATTTCTGAAGGGCTTGCACTGACAGGTTCTAAAGCAATCTCTACAAGTGGAATACCTAAACGTTCAAGACTATAATCTCGCTCTGTTTCTCGATCTGCTAATAATTTTGCAGCGTCTTCTTCAAGACAAATTGATTGCACCCCGATTTTTTTCCCGTCAGCTTCAAGATATCCGCCTTGAGCAATTATCATAGTCCTTTGAAAACCCGAAGTATTTGAACCATCAATTACTATTTTTCTCATTGGATAAATTTCACTAAAAATATTTGATTTTAAAGAACTAGCAATCAATAATGCAATATTTTTTGCATTAGAATCAAGTTCATGGGGAGGTTCTTCGTCTTGTTCTACTAGACAACTGCTTGTTGGATTCGTATAGTATATCATCTTCTTAGATTTCATATTTTCAAATATTGCGGCCGGATCATATTCTCCCAATTCGCTTTTTGTAGCCCGAAATTTACGGGAGAATTTAGATGTAAACTCATTTGTTTCCATTGGGGAACAATTGCAAAATAATTTCTTATTAGTTGATAATTGTTGATGAATTTCAAGGCCAACTTTCAATCCAATTTTATCTATTTGTAATTCTGACACTAATTATCAACCATTATCCAGTCTTAAAAGATTAATCAGAAAATTCAGAGGCTATATTTTTTAACATTAACTTTTTCATTTCAGTTGCACTCCCGGAATTTCCTAAAGCCCACATTGCCTTTACTAATGCAGTTTCTGAAATCATATCTGATAGAGGTATAATTCCAAGTTCAAGAAGATCCCTTCCACTTTCATAGACATTCATTCCAACTCGTCCGTCAATACATTGTGAAGTCATTCCCATGAATAATCCCGCTTCATTCGCTTTTTTGATTCCTTCATACATGGTTTTTCCAACATGCCCTAATCCAGTTCCCTCAAAAATTATTGCTTTATAACCTGAATCTAAGAGAAAATTAATAATTTTTGGATTGTACCCAGGATGATATTTTACAAGAGCTACATGTGAATCAAAATTTAAATTTGGGAGATATTCTTTTTGTTTAAAAAATTCTTTATCTAAATTTTTTTCAATTTTTTTATCGAAGATAAGGAAAGCTGGGTTACCACCTATAGTTTGGAATGCGCTTCTTTTACTGGTATGATTTTTTCTAACTCTAGTTCCCATGTGTACTGCAACTAAATCATCACTTTCGTTATGATGCATTACTACAAAAACACCTAGAGTATTGGACTCTATAACAAATCTAACTGCTGAAATTAAATTTAATGCAGCATCTGACGAGGGTCTGTCTGAAGATCTTTGTGAACCAACTAGGACTATAGGAATGGGGTATCCTGCTAATGCAAAGGAAAGAAACGCTGCAGTATATTGCATTGTATCTGTTCCATGTGCAATAACAATTCCTTTGTAGTTTGATTTTGCATACGAATCTAGTTTTTCTGCAATCTTCTTCCAATGTTCAGGTTCTAAGTTTTCAGAATACTCTGAAAAAATGACTTCTGCATCAATCTTAGCTATTTCCGCAAGTTCAGGTACGGCAGAATTTAGTTCTGCTGCACTTAATACAGGAGTCACAGCACCAGTTCTATAATCAATTTTGCTTGATATTGTTCCACCAGTTGACAAAAGTAAAACTTTTGGTAATGATGAATCAATTTTAATCTGAGATGGGGATTTTGTTTCTATTTTTTCAGATGATAGTAGTTCAATTTTTTTTATTTTGTTTACCTCTATTCCTATGTTGTACCCACTTTTTAATTTGAGAACAATATGCATATCATCATTCTGTTCATAACGGGGCATAAGGATACCAGTGTAAGTTAAATCTTCTATAACCTTCACTGAATCGCCTACCTTTACATTAGATTCTTTTAGAAATGTTAGAGACATTCCAGTATAGCCTCTATATTCAGACATTTAGGTGGATTAGATTGGCTATTTTATTAAAACTATCTGTAATAAGATGCGACGACTTTCTGGCCAATCTTTAGATCTTTTTGTTCTCGAACTTTCTTTACTGCCTCTTCGAAATGTTTCATTGTAACTTTAGCGTTCTCCGAAGCCTTTTCTGCCTCCTTAACATCTGGATGGGCATCAAGAAATTCATGGATTACTAGAGATACTGCAGTATTTGCAATAGCAGCAACATCTGCCCCGCTTAGACCATCGGTGGTTTCTGCAATCTTTTCTATATCCACATACCCCGGACTTTTTGGATCACTAATAATAGGAATTTGCTTTGCATTAATTGCTAGTATACTCTTCCTACTTTCTTTATCAGGTAATGGAATTTGTATAATCTTATCGAATCTTCCTGGTCGGAGTAATGCAGAATCTATCATATCTGCCCTGTTTGTTGCAGCAAGTACTACAACACCGTGCATATTTTCCATACCATCAAGTTCGGTCAAAAGTTGACTTACCACTCTTTCAGTTACCGCAGTTTCACCTCCAGCTCCTCTAATAGGTGCAATGGAATCAATCTCATCAAAGAATATTACACAAGGTGATGCTTGTCTTGCTCTTCGAAATATCTCTCTAATTCCTCTTTCAGATTCTCCAACCCATTTTGATAATAATTCTGGACCTCGAACAGAAACAAAGTTTGCTTCACTTTCAGTTGCTACAGCTTTTGCTAGTAATGTTTTTCCAGTTCCACTTGGACCATGTAACAAAATTCCACGCGGCATCTTATGACCTAATTTTTCATATAACATGGGATATTTCATCGGCCATTCTACAGCTTCTTGGAGTTCACGTTTAACTTCAACCAAGCCACCTACATCATCCCATTTCACATCAGGATTTTCAATGAATACTTCTCGCATTCCTGATGGGGTGACTTCTCTTAGTGCTTTTTGATAATCTTCTCCATTTACAATGAGTTTTTCCAAAGTTTCTGGAGGTATTTTTTCATCTTCTAGATTAAGTTCTGGTAGCAATCTTCGCAAGCATTTCATTGCAGCTTCCTTACACAAATATTCCAAATCTGCCCCTACATACCCATGACTAACTGCAGCACATTTATCTAAATCAACATCATCTGCTAAAGGCATGTTTCTAGTGTGAATTGCAAGGATATCTTTTCGTCCCTTCTTATCAGGAACTTTGATCTCAATCTCTCTATCAAATCTTCCTGGTCGTCTTAAAGCTGGGTCTATTGCGTTTGGTCTGTTTGTTGCAGCGATTACAATTACTTTACCTCTTGCTTCTAAACCATCCATTAATGAAAGCATTTGAGAAACTACTCTTCTTTCAACTTCCCCCGTAACTTCTTCTCTCTTAGGTGCAATAGAATCAATCTCATCAACAAAGATAATTGATGGTGACTTTTCTCGTGCCTCTTTGAAAATTTCTCTCAGCCTTGCTTCACTTTCACCATAAAACTTACTCATAATTTCTGGACCGGAAATACTTATGAAATGAGCAGCACTTTCATTTGCAACAGCCTTTGCAAGAAGTGTCTTGCCAGTGCCAGGTGGACCGTACAAGAGTACACCCTTTGGTGCTTCAATACCTAATTTTTCAAAAATTTCTGGGTGACGTAGTGGTAATTCAATCATTTCTCTAACTTTTTTAATTTCATCAGCAATTCCACCAATATCTTCATAGGTAACTTGTGGAACTCCTCTGAGTGTCTCTCCTTTCTCAGCTATATGGAAAGTTGTTTTCTGAGTAACTAGAACTGCATCTGCTGCAGGAGTAACTCCAATAACTTGAAAAGTTAATCGTCCACCAAAGTATGGTACCATAACATTATCGCCTTTAATTAGAGGAACACTTTCTAACGCATCAGCAAGATATCGTTCATCTATTGGAGGAATGGCCTCTAAAGGTGCTACTACTACTTTTTCTGCAGCAACTGCTTTTATCTTTCTTACTGCAATTGTATCTCCTATTGCAATTCCTGAATTATTTCTTCCAAGACCATCAATTCTGATAATTCCCTTTCCCTCATCAGATGGATAAAGAGGAAGACATTTTGCAACAGTACGTCGTTTACCTTTAATTTCAATTACATCGCCAGTAGATGCATTTAATGTATCCATAGAATCATAGTCTATTCTAGCTACGCCTCTTCCAACATCTCGGGTATAAGCTTCTAAAACCTTTAGAGAAAGCGAATTCTGGCTCATAAGAAAATTCTTACTTCCTATGTTTTTATATCTTTGGCAGTATTTTTCTAACAATATTATCAATTCTTATACAAAATTATCAATCCAAACACAAAACTTAAAATCTGTTTAACCTTGAAATTCGATCAACTTGGGTAAACGACCACTAGTTAGAAGACGAGGCCGTGGAGGCATGCAGTTTAGAGCTGCTACAACTGGAAAGATTGTTCCTGCCAAATACCCTAACTATAGCTTAACCGAGAAACATTTGGGAGACATTATTGATTTAGTTCATGAACGAGGCCGTGATGTACCACTTTCAAAGGTTAGATTTGAAGATGGCTCAGTTTCCTTTATTCCAGCAGTTCTTGGTACAAAAGTAGGATCAAAAATCCAATTTGGTTTAGACGCAGATATTTCTGACGGAAATGTAATTAGCGTTCAAAATATTCCAGACGGTACAATTGTGTGTAATGTAGAAAAACATTTTGGAGATGGAGGTTCACTAATTAAATCAGCAGGAACTAATGCGACAGTGTTTTCACATGGACCAGATGGAGTAACAATAAAGCTTCCTTCAGGAAAATTTTCAACTATTAATCCAAAAAATAGAGCAATGATAGGAACCTTAGCAGGGGGTGGTGTAGGAGATAGACCGTATATGCGTGCAGGAGTAAGATGGCGTAGATGTAGATCAAAGGGACAAAAATACCCAATTGTAAGAGGTGTAGCACAGGCTGCATATGTTCATCCTCATGGTGGCGGTAGGCATCAACATGTAGGACAAAGCTCAACTGTATCAAGAAATGCTCCACCCGGTGCAAAAGTTGGCAGTATTGCTGCTAGAAAAACTGGCCGTGCTAGAATCAAAGAACGAAAGTAATTTTTTGATTATATCAAGGCCAAAATTGATTAATGACTTATTAAAATAAATCATGGCATGGCAAATCTATGTGTTAGACTTTTTATAAAAGGAAAAGTTCAGGGTGTCTTTTTCCGACAGGCTCTAAAAGTTCAAGCAAAAAAAAATAATGTAAATGGTTGGGTACGAAATCTAAAGGATGGAAGAGTTGAAGCATTACTTGAAGGTGAAGACACTGATGTTAGTACTCTAATTGAAT
>JAQBHA010000042.1:0-5273 GCA_032128215.1 Nitrososphaerota archaeon
CGAACGCCTGCATTTTTTCCGGCTAACATTTTTTGAAGATCAGTAGGCGAAAATTCTCCGATCCCCATTTGACTTACTACAGTTGCAGTAGTTTTTGGATCCTCACTGGTATAAGCAGTGATATGTTTTCCCTTGACTGGTTCATAGATTTCTTTCATCTTTTTATAGACCTCAACATCTGCATCAGACCAGTCATATTTTCTAGTTTCAAGTCGTGAAAGAATGATTTTTTCTGGGCAAACACATTCTACAATGAATAATTGATCTGGTGGTAAACTCATCTTCTTTACTACCTGCTTTCTTGATTTTTCTTTGTTAAAGGTAGCATCAAGAATGCAGTTATTTCCAGAAATGTGAAGATATTTTGCAATAAGAATTAACACATCATAGATTAACTTTCTTTCCTTTTTTGAATAGGTTGGTTTGAAGAAGAGTTCTTTTCTAATTTTGTCTGATGATAAAACTTCTGCATTAATTAGTTTGGCAAGTTCTTTTGCCAAAGTGGTTTTTCCCACTCCAGGCAATCCACAAATGATTACTATCAATGTTATAGACTTTTTTTAAGAGTACATAAGAATTGGTTAGGAAGCCCAGTTTTAAGAACTAATCGAGTTTCCAACCGGACATGTTGGGCTTTGTATAAGCACTAAAGCACACAAAGAGCTTTGGCCAAAAGTTACAGAATGGATTTCAGCACGATCTTAATCAATTTTTCAAAAATTATACAATTCTATTCTCTAAGTGTTAACTACAACCAAAAAATGGACCGTAAAAAAGCGACACTACAGGGACCGGTCCCATCCGATTTGTACTGTTGCAACCAAAAAATGCACATACAAAGATTCGATCTCTATAGCAGATACGAGTCATAGGATTCGAACTCATCTGCAATTTTTTTGATTGAAAAACAAGTTACATGTTTATTTATTAAAAAATTAGTCTCTAGCCATGTATAAGACAATTTTAGTTAGTTCTACTATAACCAGGATAACAAATTAAATCTCTATTTAGGCTTCACAAAATTAGTTCGAATCTCTTCTTAATTAGAGTTGAACTTATTTCATTTTTTTAATTATTAAAACTGGACAATTTGCGTGTTCAACTACGCCCGATGCAACACTACCTAAAAGAGCTTTTTTAATACCACTTCGTCCATGAGAACCCATTACAATCAAGTCCATGAAGTTTGAATTTGAGAAATTTACGATTCCTTTGTATGTAGATGGTTCATAAATAATTTTGAAGGAAAATTCTACTCCTTTTTCTTTAGCTAAACTTTCCAAATCTTTCAAAATTTTTGTGGCAATATCCTCGTGTTCATCTTGGATTTCAATTGCTCTCTCAAGTGAAATTCCTGTAGTATCTTCTACCTTTGTTCCAAGTACCGTTAAAACAGTAATCTTTGAACCAAATTTTTCAGCTATTTTCATGGCATCATCGAAAGCATGATTTGCATAACTTGAAGCATCATAAGGCACAAGTATTTGTTTAAAAGACATTAATTCACTTGTCTAACGAATCTAATCTATATCTTTTGTACAAATCAGTCTAAAAAGTCAAACTTATGATTTTTGAATTAAGAATTTTCAGTAGAAATCATAAAATCCATTTGATAATAGCAATAACTCCACCAATTAATACAACAAGACCAGCTAAAACTAACAGGAGTAAAGAAACTATTGTCTTTAGGAAGCGTATCTAGAAAAATAGTCGAAAATGTTAAATGCTCTGTTTTGCTTATTGACATTGAAAATTTGTGATTTAAATGACCTTAATTATTGGATTCAAATGCAAGGAAGGTTTGGCACTAGTATCTGATACTAAAACCACCGATTTGAGTACTGGTGACGCATTGTATGAACCAAAGATACTTGCACCATTAGAAAATACCCCCTTTATTGTTGGAGCAGCAGGATATGCCAACCTTTGTAATGAATTTACAAGAAAAATACCTAAGATTGTAACAAAAAGAATTGCGCAGATGAGAATCAGGAATATTCAAGAATTACAAAAGACTGGCTTGAGTAGAGAAAAAGCTATACAAAATATTCGTACCCAAGAAAAATGTGTTGCAACTAATTTAAAATCTGTTCAAGAAGTAAAGAATAATGAATGTAAAAATTTTGAATTTGATGAGCACATGATAGATCTACCCCACGTATATTCCGAAGAAGATTTAATTGATGATTGTGAAAATCTTGTAAAAAAAATTAATTCTCAAACAAAAGATACAGAAGAACCTCTAGAACTGTTAGTGGGAATGAGAACTAGTACAGGAATCATTCACTTACACTTTATTTCCTCAGAAGGTGTTGAAGATGAAATCAATGATTATTTTGCAATAGGTTCGGGGGGCCCTTTTGTAAAGACCTTCTTTAGTAGGGTTTATGATTTTAATATAGGAATGAATGAATTAATTACGCAAGCCATCCGAACTATTTTGTACGTAAATATTGTTGCAAAAGAAAATACTGTTGGGTATTCATCTGATTTTCTACCTGAGGCAGTCATAATTCTTAATGACGGCAAATATGGAAAGTCTACTTTTGAAAATGAATTGGAGGTAATTAGTGATTTGGAAAAAGAAATGGAACTTTTTGTAGATCTTATCAAACAAAATAAAAGTAAAACCCTTAAACCAAAAATAGACAGTAAAGTTAGATTAGGGATAAATCCAAAATACCAATTCTGATAATTTTAGCTTAGTTTTTAATCGATATTGGTTTTGAAATAACATGACATACAAAAAAATTCTAGTACCATTTGATGGCTCAATTCCTTCTAAAAATGCTCTAAAAGAAGCAGTTGAGATTGCAAAGCAAAGTAACGGAACTGTTTTTCTATTATACGTGATACAGGAGATCGTTTTACCTCATTACACTAAGGACATAATTCTGAAAACATTGAAAGAATATGAAAAGGAAATTTATCACGAGGTGAAAGATCTTACAAATAAACTGTTTGAAAAAAACATGAAAAATTATAAAGATTATGGTGTAGATATTAAAACCCAGACATTGTATGGAAATACCGCTGAAAAAATATTAAGTTTCATAAAAAGCAAAGGAATGGACATTGTTGTGATTGGAACTACCCGCAGAACTGGCATATCAAAACTAATTACCCTTGGTAGCGTGGCAAGAAAAGTTGCTGAAGAATCTACATGTCCTGTATTACTAATTCACTAATTACCCAATTGTGATTATACAAAAAACTTTTCCTTCTTAATTTTTGATTATCATAATTGAAAATTGTAAGAGTGCTTTAATTGCATAAATTTTATTAAAATTTATTATGGAAACTACTGCTATAGAAGAATCTAAAAAAAAATGTGATTTATTGTTACAGCTTCCAGATATTCGATTTGCTGGTTTGATAGATCCTATGGGCAATCTTCTTGTCGGTGGATTCAGACCAGATGTAGAACCACTTAAAGATGAAACCGAAAGAAAAAAAATGTTTATTGAAGTTGTTCTTAGACAAAGAACTAGAGAAGAGTTTGATCATAATTTAGGGCCTGTTGAATATGCATCTGCCAGACGAAAAAACGTAATTGTCCTGAGTTTTCCTATAGGAAAAAACGTTCTCTTAATATCTGCCGAAAAGCATCTTGATATGGATAGAACAGCAAAGAAAATAATGGATATTTGGTCATCTCTTCTATAACTTAATCATTAGGCGGTATGATTTTCAAAACTGAAAATCATCTTCATAATTTTAATTCTTTAATCTGCTTATATTAGTATGAAAGAAGAAGCAGAATCCTTTGTCAATGATATTGAAGTATATTCAAAGGGCTTGATTGTAGCAATACGAGATAACAAGTTCCAGGAGGCAATAGATTATACTAATAAAATGCAAGAGATGCTGGGTCGAGTCAAAACGTATGCTGAAATGAAAAAAAGGATCTAAAAATTTTCCACCAAAAGTCTCAAATTTTCTCAGACAGCGTTAATATCTTGCTGCACAACTGCATTATCTATGAAAAAGATTGAGATTACTTGCTATGAGCAAAGAATCTCAAGCGTTGAATACATTCTCAAAAAATACAAGGTTCCTTATCATATTGATTTAGCAATGTATGATAATTCCAAACTATTACGATTTACAATTATCTCTTTGGATGATATTGCAACAGCACTTGTAAATGAGCTAAACAAGATAGTTGATACTCGGCAGAAGGAGGTTCTAATAACCAGCCAAACTATTGAGGCTACCTTATCTGAATATCTAACAAATCTAGAAGTTCAAGAAAAAGAAAAACATAAAAAAGTTGGAAAGAAAAAACTTACTGAAGAATTTAGTGCTCTTATCGAACCTAGTGTAGAATTTAATAGAAATCTCCTTTTCATGATTATTATTGCAGCTGGCGTTGCAACTGCGGGTCTTTTTGCAAACAATGCCTCTCTTGTTATTGGGGCAATGCTAATTTCGCCTCTTCTAGGACCAATTACAGCTTTTTCATTTAATGTAACAGTGGGTCAACCCAAAAAAGTATACAAAGCAACGATCTCAGGTTTGATTTTACTTTCTGCAGTAATTGCTACGGGTGCAATACTTACTGCAATAGCTCTTCAATTTGCAGATTTACCTCTGACAAATGAAATATTATCTAGAACTGAAATCTCCCCAGTTTATTTGGTAGTTGCAATTGCTCTAGGATTTGCTGGCGGCATTGCGATGACTACAGATATCCCGGGGATTCTTGTAGGTGTAGCAATAGCTGCTGCTTTAGTGCCACCAGCTACTGTTGCAGGAATTGGTATTGCTTTAGCTGATTTTGAAATTTTTTCTAGTGCATTAACATTAACTGCCGCAAATGTTATTGGACTGATATTGGGAACCATGGCTGTCTTTTTTATGAAAGGAATCACTCCAAGAAGATTTTATGAAAAAGAAAAGGCTCACCGCCACATAATTATTACATTAACAATTTTCATTGGATTAAGTATTGCACTTGGCTTTTTATTATTCAAACCCTAAATAACATGTCCATTTCAGCACAATAGTTTTATCTACAAATTCCAAGAAAATATGAAAATGGCAAGAACCTTCTATGTTCGGGAGATAATTACAATTCTCAAAGATCCTAGACTGTGTCCTACTTGTGAAAAAAATGATAAATTAGAAGAAAATGTAATAATTGAAAAAATTTCAAATGGCAAAACTTTTCTCTGTACACGCTGTGAAGCATTAATCGTAGTAACATTTCTTAATCTTAGACGTGTTGATTTAGCAACCAAAAAAGAGGATAATCTCATGTTAAAAGAGCC
>JAQBHA010000043.1:0-5739 GCA_032128215.1 Nitrososphaerota archaeon
TTCTGAACAAAAATCACTAATAGAAAAAACTAGACCTTACCACATAGATTCAAGTTCATTAATTATAGATGAAACTGGTGAGAATGAATTACACTCTGTTTTAACTGAAGTTATACTCGAAGGACTACGGTGGATTAACCCGAAAATCTTAGAACGAAAAGAGGTAGGATATGTCTCCGCCTAATACAGGAAATTTTGTATATTATCTAAATGATGGTAAGAAAAAAAAAACAGAATTAGAACAAACTATTTCTGATAAGAAACTAGACAAATTATTACAAGTACTTTCAAAATATTCATTGAAAGAAAAAACACTAGAATTTAAGGAATTAGAATCTTTACTACAAAATTCATTAAATCAAAACGAAAACCAAGATAATGAAACAAAAATTGAACAGGATGAACAGTTAGAAGATGGAGGAAACCCTTTAACAAAACTATTGAAAGATCTAGGATATCTACGTGAGGAAAAGAAATGGTTAACTAATAAAGGATTTTTTGAAATTGGTGGGAAAATCCTCCATGATGTAATGAAGGATCTAAATTCTGCTGACTTTGGTTTACATGAAACAAAATTAATTGGGGGTGGTAACGTCTTGATGGACACTACTAAAAAATTTGAACCTGGAAATGATATTAAATGGCTTAGTGTTCCTCAAACGATACTTAACACCATTAAAAGAATTTCAAAACTTAACCATAAAATAGATTTTCCAATAGAAATAGATCTTGACGATCTTGAAGAATATGAAACTTTAGAGGATGTACGAGCCGCTATAGTTTATTGTATAGATTTAAGCTCTACAATGAAATATTCTATAGGACAAACTGGGACAAGTAGAATTGAATCTGCAAAAAAAGCATTATGGAGTCTCTATGCACTTAATAAAAAATTCTTTCCAAATGATTCAATTTCAATTGTTGGTTTTGGATCTATGGCATCATTAATAGATCCTTATGATATACCATTTCTAAAAACATTTGATGCAAATGACGATTTTTTACACTACACAAACTATCAGGCTGCATTTAGGTTAGCTAAAAAAATCTTACAGAAAAGCTCTGCTGAAAACAAGAGAATAGTTATGATTACTGATGGTCAACCTAGTGCCTGTTTTATTGATAATATTCACCAAAAAAACGAAATAATTTCGGATAAACCATATTCAAATTTCTATACTCCTGGCAAGGACGTTATTTTTAAAATAAAAAAAGAACGAGATATGAAACTTGACATAAATGAAGCAAGTATGGTTTATCTTTGTTATAGATACAAGAAAGTAGATCCTAAGATACATGATAGAACGGTTATGGAAGCTAAAAAATGTAAGCGTGAAGGAATTAATATCGACACCATTGTGGTTGGTGAGGAAGAAGAACTTTTGAAATATGCACAAGATCTTGAGAAGAAATTAAAAGGGAAAACCTATCATATTAACCAAGAGAATATGGAACAAGTCCTAGTTCATGATTATCTTACAAATACTAGAAAAGTTCTAAGTTCACAACATATTTGGTGATTTATTTGGATTCTACATACAACAAAGAAAAAATTCTTGAATGTATCTTCGATCCTGGGACCTCTGAAATTTTAGCAGAATTGGAAAATGGTGGTAAAGAGTTACAATATTTTATGGAGAAATTAAAAATTTCTGAAGATGAAATTTATGCAAGACTATCTTACTTAATTGATTATGATTTTGTAAAAGAAGAAAAAATTAACAATAAAATTATTTTTACTGTAGATGCTGATAAATTGGCAAAGATAGTTGAACAAGATAATAATTTTGACGATGTGGAGAATGGATTAACCAAAATGGATAGCTATCTTAACTAAGTTTTTCTTTTCGTCGAATTCGTATAGTATAAACCACAATTCCACCTATGCCGATTAATCCCCCAACAAGAATATAGAATCCAATAATTCCTACCGAAAGAGTGTTACTATCTGGCATGTATCCAATTCCTGCAACAATTTTAGTTTCTTCAAAACCAGAATTTTTAATTTCAATCTTGTACGAACCACTGAAGTCAATTTTAAATCGTTCATCTGATGTTTCTTTATCAACTGTCTTTGAAAGAATTAGGGTTCCTAGAGGATCAAACACTGAGACGTATATCATATTTTCTTCAAATTTTGATAAAAGAATTCCATATACCCCAGTTTCACCAATAGAGGGATCAAGTTCTACAATTACATCCATTGAAGAACCAGGTGCTAAATTTTCTTCTTTGATAATAAGATTCTGAGTTGCTAATTGTGAACCATAAAACGATAGAACAATCCCTGTTCCAATGAGAAAGCCAACAATTAACAAAAAAATTAAGGGTCTTTCCATATGGATTTTTGTAAATTCCATTAGTTAAAACTTGGTTTTTAAGATCTGAGAAGAATAATTAGAAATTAGATTAATTTAATAATATTAGATAGGGCTAAAAAAGTTAGCCTAGGCTAACTTTTTAAACCAGAATGTATACAATTTAATTAAATAATGAAAAATTCCAAAACTTCGAAGATGGTTATCATACTTGTGATAGCCGTCGTGGTTTCCACATCTTACTTTATTTTTCCTTTAATTTCTGATGCAGAGCTTGAACAGAAAATTTTTGTTACTCATTCTGGAGCCATTGTAAAAACTACCGGGGAAATTATAGATCCAATATACTCGGGTCAAACTGTTGATTTTGATCCAGACAAATTTTTACGTGAATTTAACTATGGACGTGTTTCTATATTAGAAGATGGTAGGACATTAAGGGAATTTACAATTATTGCTGAAGATGATAAAACTATGGAAATTTCTCCTGGAATATTTTATAATGTGTGGACTTTTAACGGAACAGTTCCAGGCCCTACTATTAGATCTACCGAAGGAGACATCATCCGTATAAAATTCATCAATAATGGAAATAAACAACATACAATGCACTTTCATGGAATCCATCAAGCAGAAATGGATGGAGTGTTTGAGTTAGTAGGACCTGGAGGTGGGCAATTTACTTACGAGTTTGAAGCTGGACCAGTGGGGGTTCATCCATACCATTGTCATGTGATGCCACTTGAAGAACATATTGCTCATGGATTGTATGGTGTCTTCATAGTTGATCCTAAAGAAAAAAGATCTCCTGCTGACGAAATGGTTATGGTTTTAAATGGATTTGATACAGATTCTGATACAGAAAATAATTTCTATGCTGCAAATAGTATACCGTTTTACTATGAGCATCATCCGATTCAGATTAATGCTAATCAACTCATTAGAGTTTACGTAGTAAATATGGTTGAATTTGATCCAATAAACAATTTTCATTTGCATGGAAACCTGTACTATTATTATCCCACAGGAACTAACACGATTCCTTCGACATATACTGATATGATTACATTATCTCAAACTGAAAGAGGTATAATGGAATTTCAATATACTTATCCGGGGAAATATCTATTTCATGCTCACAAGGTAGAATTCTCTGAAAAAGGCTGGGTTGGAATATTCTTAGTAAAAGAGAATCCTGAGAGTAATCTACAAGGAGTAGAATATGGAAATAGGGAATAAAACCTCCAAAGGTAAGTTAGTAGCTAGTGGAGTAATTCCATTTGCATTTGTGATACTTTTGATTGCGTATCTCTTTGGCTCAAGTGGCGATTTACTTGATGTAGGAGTTTCTTTACCTGAGGTTAGTATAGAAAAGATTGATTTTGTACATGGTGAGGTTCAAGCTACGGTTAGGAATACCGGTCATATTCCAGTAGAAGTAGTAATGGCTGATATCAATGATAGAATTCAACCAGCAGCAATTGAACCAGATAGATTCTTGAATAGATTTGAAACAGCCTTGGTGCGAATTCCCTATGAATGGAATGAAGCTGAACCCTACACAATTGGAATTACAACTTCAGATGGAGTACGATTTGAAAAAGAGATTAATGCTGCAACCCAATCTTTGAAACCAAGTGTAGAACTTGTTGGATACTTTGCAATAATTGGAACATACATTGGAATAATTCCTATAATGATTGGTCTTCTCTGGTTACCATTTATCAAACGCATCAGCAAAGCAAAGTATAATTTCTTTTTGGCAATAACTGTAGGACTCCTATTATTTTTAGGAATTGATGCGATTGAGGAGGCTACTGAGATTTCTAATAAGTTTCTAGCAGGAAGCTTCAATGGTATGTTGTTAATAGCAACTGTTGTCATCTTGTCATTTCTTGGATTATACTATTCTGGAAATAAGCTTGTAAAAAGAGCCGATGCCTCTCCATATGCAAAACCGGTTGCCTTGGGTTTGATGATTGCAATTGGTATTGGATTACACAACTTTGGTGAAGGTTTAGCTATTGGGGCAGCAGTTGGTCTTGGAGAAATAGCATTTAGTACATTTTTGTTAGTAGGCTTTGCATTGCATAACACTTCTGAAGGATTTGCTATTGCAGCTCCCATGGCAAAAGGAAAACCAATGATTGGGAAACTTGTCGGAATGGGGTTAATTGCTGGTACTCCAGCTATTTTTGGATCTTGGATTGGAGGATTTGTATATTCTCCTTTTACAGCTATTGTGTTTCTTTCGATTGGTTCTGGAGCAATATTTCAGGTAACTGTAGCAATTTTGGGATGGATTCGTAAAGAAGATGATAAATTCCTTGCAAGCACTTCTGTAGTAGCAGGGATTGCAATAGGAATGCTTATCATGTATATTACAAGTATTCTAGTTTAATTCTCTAGATTTTTTAACTTGGTTCGGGATGAATTGTAATTATAGCATTTTTAAATCTACTTCTAATTTTCCTTTCAATCTGAGATGTTAAGTCATGAACCTTTTCAATTGATAAATGTCTATCAAACGAGCAATCAAAATCAATTTTTAATACATCCTGATACTTGAGGGTAACTACTCGACCAATTTTTTTGATTTCGGTAAATTCATCTAGTAAACGACCTATCATTTCTTTGGTAATTTTGCCATCCATCTTGAGCTTTTCAGGAATAGCCACAAAAGGCTCTAGATGAATTGTAACATGATATATTTCAGGTAAGCTTTTCTGAATTTTCTCTTCTATAATCTCAGAGATTTTATGAGCATCTTCTAGATTTTTTTCTCTTTCTACCATTACATGAAAACTTACAAAGATTTTACCTTCTGATGAATAGGATGAAACATTATGGATTTCTTTAACATCAGGGACTGACATCACAATATCTTTAATTTTTGATTCTTGTGGAACATCCTGCCAGCTTGGTTCGATACGAACAGATGTTTTAGAGTTTGAGATTTGATTTTTTATATTGTTTTCAGCTGCCGCAGAAATTTCATGAGCCTTATCAAAGCTAACATCTCCTCGCAATGTAATCGTTACATCACAAAAGATCGTATCTCCTGATTTTCGCATAAGAATTGGTCCAACTCCCAAAACACCCTCTGTGTTTTGTGAAATCTCTCGCACTTTAGCTACAAGTCCAGGTGAAATAATATCGGTAAGATCCATAGCAGTTCGATAAATCAATTTCAAGCTTAATACTACAAGTAAAATTCCTAAAACAAGGGCTGCAATAAAGTCTCCTTGGTAAAATCCAGTAGTTACAAGCAAGATTCCACCTATTGCAACAATAGTCGAACCAAGATCCATTATTGCATGGTAAAAGTCAGCCTTTAGTGTAGTACCACCAATTTTTTTGATAGATTTTCCTAAAAGGACAATTCTAAAAACATCAACGCCTATTGTGTATAAACCAGCAG
>JAQBHA010000044.1:0-2664 GCA_032128215.1 Nitrososphaerota archaeon
CAAACTCCATATACAAAAAAGAGTTTATGGTTATGCAAATATTGAATTTGGGCAGGAGGTTATTCAAGGCAAAAAGGTTTTGCTAGACAAACCACTAGATTATGACTTTATCACAAAGGGAATTGTTTTTCATGCCCCACGACCATTAAATGAAATAGAGAAAGCAGAAGATGAAGAATATGTGGAAGCCAGTGGATACCACGCAACAGAACATGTTGTAATTGAAGGTAGCAATATGATAACTGGTGGAGTTTCACAGGATTTGGGCGGAATCTCTCTAGGTAGCTCTGGTTTGATTTTCATTTATGATGCAGCTATAGGGGGTAATGGGGCAAGTAAGGCACTTTATGATAGATTTGAAAAAGCAATGGAGCGTAGTATGCATATTGTTAAAGAGTGTCCATGTAAAAATGAGGCAGGATGTCCAAGATGTACTTTTTCTTATCGCTGTGGCAATAATAATGAATTTTTGCACAAACACTCTTCACTTGAAATTTTACAAAGAATTAATGATGGGGAACAAACCGTTTTAGAAGAGCCTAGGGAAGGAGATAGACCGCTTGTTTAAGTTGTGTATAAAAATTTCCAGTTTTCAAATTATGATAATTTTTTCTATTGCAATAATTTTTAGTTTTTCTTTCTTTTCTGTGCATGGACAAGAGTTTGAAAATTATAATGTTAAAGTAGTAACTGTTGCTGAAAATTTGGAAATTCCTTGGGAAATTGTATTTGCACCAGATCAAAGAATTTTTTTCACTGAAAGAGTTGGAAAATTAAGAGTAATTGAAAATGGTCAATTATATCCAGAACCTGTTGCAACTCTTGATGTTGGTAATGTTGAAGGTGGATTGTTGGGGCTAGCACTAGATCCTAATTTTGAGCAAAACCATTTTCTTTATCTTTATTACACTTATTTTGAATTTCCGTTTACTTACAACAAAGTAGTAAGATTTACAGAAAAAGATAACTCGCTTTTAGATGAATTTATTTTAGTTGATAAAATTCCAGGTGCGGCAATTCATGATGGTGGAAGACTAAAGTTTGGCCCAGATGAAAAATTATACATAACAACTGGTGATGCAGGAAACTCTAACGCTGCACAAGATCTCAATTCTTTATCAGGAAAAATTCTAAGAATAAATCCAGATGGGACAATACCTTCTGATAATCCATTTGCTGGTTCGTTGATATTTTCTTATGGACATAGAAATCCTCAGGGACTTGACTGGGATCCAGTTACAGGGAAATTGGTTGCTACAGAACATGGACCTTCTGGGGAAAGAGGTTTTGCACATGATGAAGTTAATGTTGTAGAAGCTGGAAAAAATTATGGGTGGCCTAAAATAATTGGTGGAGAGCATGACCCCAAATTTGTTGATCCCATCATACATACTGGAGAAAATACATGGGCTCCTTCTGGTGCGACATTTTATGATTCTAAAAACATACCAGAGTGGACTGACAAGTATTTTGTAGCTACATTGAGAGGGAGTCATCTCAGAATGCTTGATTTGAATATTGAGGAAAATAAGGTCATATCAAGTGAAGCATTATTTTCAAACACCTATGGGAGATTACGAGATGCAAGCATTGGTGCTGATGGGAATCTCTATCTTTTAACAAGTAATAGAGATGGAAGAGGAGTTCCTGCTGAAAATGACGACAGAATACTCAAAATCATTCCAATAATTTCTGAAGAAAAAAAAGTGGGAGATAGTTCTATGGCGCCAATAAAACAAGTAAAGAATGGGATCTTACCACCGGATGTTGCTTGCAAGACAGGATTTGAGCTGATTCTAAAATACACTACAGGTAATCCTTCGTGTGTTTTTTCTACTAGTGCCTCAAAATTAGTATCTCTAGGATGGGGAGTTTGGCCTTGATCAAAAATTTAGACGCTATGAATTATTAGTAACGCTTTACAGTTCTAATTATGGAAAAAATTGCACTTGTGACAGGCTGCTCAAGTGGAATTGGATTTGAAACCGCACTTGCCTTGGCAAGAGAAAATTATTTTACATATGCTTCAATGCGAGATACAGGCAAAGCTGAAAAAATTCAAGAAATTGCAAAAAAAGAGAATCTTAATTTAAAAGTAATAGAGCTAGATGTAGATAAAGAAGATTCTATAAAATCTGCAGTAAAAAATATTCAAGAGCAAAAAGGTAGAATTGATGTTTTAGTTAATAATGCTGGCTATGGCTTGTTTGGTTGTGTTGAAGATATTACAATTGATGAGCTCAAAGCGCAATTTCAAACAAATTTTTTTGGCGTAGTTAGTATAATTCAAAAAGTTTCCCCAATTATGAGAAAGCAGGGTTCTGGAATTATAGTAAATGTAAGTTCTGTCGCTGGTAGGATTGGTTTTCCTGGCACTCCAGCATACATTAGCTCAAAGTTTGCTTTAGAAGGATTAAGTGAATCTATGAGATACGAGTTATCGCCATTTGGAATTAAGACAATAATTATAGAACCAGGAGTTATACAGACAAACTTTTTTTCCTCAATGAAGGTTACAGATGGAAAACCTGATTCCCCTTTCAAGGATATTACTGAAAAGGTAATGAGTGGAGTAAAAATGATGGCCGAGATGGGAACTCCTCCTGCAGAAGTAGCAAAGACCATAATGAAGGCAATAAAGACTGACGAGCCTGTACCAAGATA
>JAQBHA010000045.1:0-18453 GCA_032128215.1 Nitrososphaerota archaeon
GATATTTACAAAAAAACAGTTGAAGAAGAACTTGCAATTCCTGTAATCACTGGGAAAAAAAGTGAGAAGGAAAAATTTGTAGGAGCAGTGTATACAACAACCATGGAATCACTAATGCCAGATGGTAAAGCGCTTCAGATGGGAACATCTCATTTCTTAGGACAGAATTTTGCAAAACCATTTGATGTAAAGTTTTCAGACAAGGATAACGTAGAAAATTATGCGTGGCAAACATCCTGGGGGGTATCATGGAGACTAATTGGAGCAATGATTATGGTACATGGAGATAACAAGGGTCTTGTATTACCTCCAAAAGTTTCACCAATTCAAATTGTAATAGTTCCAATATATTATTCTGAAGATGATGCTAAAAAGGTACTAGAAAAGGCAAATGAGATTGAAGAGATGCTACTAGACAAAAAAATACGTGTACATGTGGATAGAAGAAGCGAATTAACTCCTGGCTTCAAATTTCATGATTGGGAGCTTAAAGGCATTCCCTTACGAATTGAAATTGGTCCAAAAGATATTGCAAAGCAGAAAGTGGTAATTGCCACAAGACATAATCAAGAAAAAACGGATCTTGCCATAGATAAAATCGATGTAGAGATAAACGTAATCCTAGAAAAAATTCAAAATGAAATGTTTGATGCTGCTAAAAAAATGCTTCAAGAAAGAAGTATTTCTGTAGACAACTATGAAAAATTTAAAGAGGAATTAGAAAAAGGGGGTTTCTTGTATGCTTCATGGTGTGGTGACGAAAACTGTGAAGAAAAAATTAAGGATGAAACAGGAGCTGAAATACGAGTGATTCCTTTTGAAGAAAAAAATCATGAGGCAAAGTGTGTTTATTGTGGTAAATTAAGTACCGTTACTCCAATTTTTGCTAGAGGATACTAGAAAGTATTTGGCAGAAAATTTAAAACGCTCAAAGTTTTGATCGTAAATAATTAATGACTGCAATCTCAGAATCAAAAAGCCTATTGGATTCGTTTAATGAGACTAGAACCCGCACTTTAGAATTAGTAAAAACCCTTGAAAAAGATGATTTTGTGGTACAGACAGCAAATTATACTAGCCCCCCAAAATGGCACCTAGGCCATGTTAGTTGGATTTACGAGGTTGTTTTAAGCAAATTAAATAAAGATTATGAATTTTATTCAAAAGAATTTTCTGAATATCTAAATTCGTATTATCATCAGTTTGGAGAACCACATGATAAAGATAAGAGAGGAATAATGTCAAGGCCCACTGTAGAACAAGTTTTTGAATATTTTGAGATAGTCAATCAACGTGTAATAAAATTTCTTGAAACTAGTTCAGATTCAAGTAAGACAGATCAGCTGCTAACAATGGGAATGCATCATGAGTGTCAACATCAAGAGCTACTTGTTTATGATTTACAATACTTACTTGCAGATGAATATCGCCCAGTGAAAAAAAACTCTCCACCTACACCATCTAAAGTAGAACCAAAGTCTGTAACAATTACCGGAGGACTATACACTATGGGATATCAGGGAGACAGTTTTTCGTATGATATTGAACTGCCAGAACACAAGGTTTTCCTTAATGATTATAGAATTGATGCATATCCTGTCACAAACGGGCAGTATTTGAGTTTCATAGAGGATGGAGGGTATGAAGATTACAAGTACTGGTTATCAGATGGTTGGGATATTGTAAAGAAAAATAATTGGAATTCTCCAATGTATTGGGAAAAAGAAAATGCGAGATGGATGAAACATGATTTTCTTGGTAAACGAAAAATAAATCCAAATGAGCCTGTTTGTCATGTTAGCTTCTACGAAGCTGATGCATATTGCAGATGGGCTGGAAAAAGATTACCTACTGAAGCAGAATGGGAAAAAGCTGCATGTTGGAATGAAGCAAAAATGAGAAAAACAATATTCCCTTGGGGTAATGGGAATCCTAACCAAAAAAATGCAAACTTGTTAGAATCCTATCTTTGGAGTTGTTCTGAAATAGGGTCGTATCCAGATGGTAAGAGCAGCTATGGGTGTTATCAGATGATTGGTGACGTTTGGGAATGGACTGCGTCTGAATTTGTTGGGTATCCTGGATTCAAAACAGGTTTTTCAGAATATAATGACAAGTGGTTTACAAATCAAAAGGTTCTACGTGGTGGATCATTTGGAACGCCTCAAATGTCAATACGAGGAAGTTATAGAAACTTTTTCAGATTAGATGAAAGATGGTTATTTTCTGGATTCAGATGTGCTGAAGATGCCTAGTATTTTGAAGCCAGAAATAGGGCATAAGGTTTGTTTGCATCTTGCCAGATTTTTTCTAACTTGAATCCTGTTCTACACAGAATATCTTTAATTTGAGGAATGGAATATTTATGAGAATTCTCAGTGTGAATCAACTCATCTTTTTGAATATCTAATAACAAATCTGCTTTTTTAATTTCCACTGTTTGTTTTTCAAGTGAACGTAAATACATCTCAATTCTTTGTTTTTTCTCATTGTAAATTGCATAGTGAACAAACTGTGAAAGATCAAAGTCTGCATTTAATTCATCATTGATTCTTGATAACAAGTTTAGGTTAAAGGTAGCAGTAATTCCTTTAGAGTCATCGTATGCTTGTTCTAACACTTTTTTGTCTTTTACAAGATCAAGACCAATAAGAAATAAATCATTTTTTTTCATGATAGAAGAAATTTTATTTAAAAATTCAAAACCTAATTCGACAGTAAAATTACCAAAGCTAGAACCTAAAAATGCAATCAAGTTGGGTTTATTATCAAATTGTTCTACAAATTCTAATCCGCCTTCATAGGAATCAATAATTCCAGTAATTGATAGGTTCTCATAATCTTCCAATAGTTTCTGTGAGCTTTCTTGTAAGATATCAGAAATGTCTATTGGAAAATACTCTATTTTATTTTGAATGCTTGTTAAAACGTCTAAGAGTAGTCTAGTTTTTACAGCAGAGCCGCTGCCAAGCTCAACTAATCTAATATCTTTAGAAATAAATTTGGAAAGATCGTTTGCAATTTTTTTTAAAAGTTCTGTTTCAGTTCTAGTCAAATAGTATTCTGGTTGTTCGCATATTTTATCAAAGATCGCTGATCCTTTAATATCATAAAAAAATTTAGGGTTGATTGATTTTTCTTTTTGATTAAGACTGTAAGATATTTCTTTAGCAAATGTTTTTTCAGATTTTGAAGATGCTGGTTTAAAATAGCGTAACCTCGAATTTATTTCAAAATGTCTGTATCCTAATGATTTTTGAAGGGTTTTTGTACTCAATTGTGTTACGACCCGGTTTTTATACATAAATGCTTTATCCCATATTGATGAGCGATATTCTTAAGGTAGAACATCTCACAAGATATTTTGTAAAAAAGGGATTTTTTAGCTCCAAGGCATCTATTGTTAAGGCAGTTGATGATGTTTCTTTTTCGCTTGTGGAAGGCGAAGTTTTTGTTCTTGCTGGGGAATCTGGTTCTGGAAAATCTACTATAGCAAGGCTGATCATGAAGGCAATTGAAGCAGATTCGGGAAAAATAATTTTTCAAGGTGAGGAAATTGGAAATGATTCTAAAAGTCTTGAAAAAATTAGGATGTCGTGTCAGATGGTACATCAAGACCCATATGATTCTATTAATCCACGTATGAGGGTTTTTGATATTGTTTTAGAACCACTTGAAATCCATAAGATTGGCAATAAAGAAGAGCGACATAAACGAATCATAGATGCATTACGTGAAGTAAGATTAGAGCCTGCAGATGAGATTGCTAAAAAATATCCACATGAGCTATCTGGGGGACAACGCCAAAGAATTGTTCTTGCAAGAGCTCTTGTGTTAAAACCCAAAGTAATCATTGCCGATGAGCCAGTGTCAATGCTTGACGTGTCAGTTCGTGCAGAAGTGTTAGAGCTAATGGAATTTCTTCAAAAAAAGTACAATATCTCATTTATTTACATCACTCATGATTTAGCAACTGCGAGACATTTTGGACAACGAATTGCTATTTTGTATTTGGGAAAGATAGTAGAGATGGGTAGAATAGACCAGGTTTTGTTACATCCAAAGCATCCCTATACACAAGCTCTCATTGATGCACTATCAGAACCAAACCCAGATAATCTTCACAAGGAAAAAAAGATTCGAATTAATGAACCTCTAGACATTGACGTGTATAAAGGATGTAGGTTTCGTGCAAGATGTCCATATGCAATTGAAGAGTGTAAGGAAGAGCCCCCTTTGGATAGTATAGGAGATGGAAGGGATGTCGCTTGTTTTGTTAAGTTAGATTAATCTTTCAATTATAGATCTAAATGGATTTTTTAGATATGAAATCTAAATGGGGGAAAACGCTAACCTACATCAACTCAAGCTTGTCATGTTTTCCCCATACAAGCGAGGATCGGGTTAGCACTGACCTACATTACAAATTTTGTATTTAAAACTAATCATGTAGTCATTGAGGGCAATCGTTTGTCTTTGTATGTAACAATATGAGAAACCCCATTTTTTGGATAAACACCATAGATGAGCTTTGCCTTTTCTACTACAGAGTCCTTTAGAGAGACCATGAGGAATTGACTTCCTTTTGATCTTTCTTCGATAATTTTTGCAAGTTTTTCAGAGTTTGGCGCATCCAAGTGTGCATCGATTTCATCAAATAGATAAAATGGTGAGGGTTTAAGCTTCTGCAAAGCGAGTACAAAAACTACTGCAGCTAGAGTCTTTTCTCCACCACTAATTGATGTAGATGTTCTTTTTGGTTTATCTTTGAATTGGATCATATATGATATTCCAGATGAGAAAAGATCATCTTCATTTTCTAGCTCCAACCATGCATTTCCTCCGGTCATTTTTGAAAATATTAAACGAATTTCTTTATCAACTATATCAAAGGCATCTAAGAATGTCTGGCGCTTATCCTTTTCAATTGATTCGATGAATTTTACTATACTGTTTCGCTCCTCCTCCAACTCATTTTTCCTAGTAGACATGGAACGATAACCAGTCGAAAGATCGATGTATTGCTCTGCCGCTCTTCGATTAATTGACTCAGATAATACGTGTTGTTCAGAAGAAAGTGCCTTTAGAATGTGCTCGACCTCAAAGGTTTCAATGGATTCAGTATATCCATAATGAGAAATCAGTTTTTGGATTTGAGATTCATTTTCTCCAATTTCTTTTAAATCACGTGAAAGTGCGTCTGATTGTCTTTCTCGGTTGCTGATCTCTTTTGTAAGTGAGTGTTCCTTATTATGTAGTTCAGATAGCTTTGAATCAAATTCATTTACTTGGGAAACTGATTTACCTGAAGTAGAAATTAGATCTTGTTCCTTTTCTCTAAGTTTTACTAGATTTTCATTTGTTGTAGTATATTCTTTTTCTAGCATTCGTAATCTGACTTCTAGCTGATGTTTTTCCTCATTAAGTGAGGTATGTTCTTCATGAAGTGTTTTTGATTTTAATTTTTCAGCAGTTTCCTGTGCGGTAAATTGGGCAATCTCTGACTCTTTTTCTTTGAGCTCAGAAACTATGGTAGATTGTTGTGTTGTGATCGCTGATTTTTTCTCATTTAATCTTGATAATTCCTGTGCAATTTTTGTTTGCCTTGGATCTGAATAGTTTTCTGAAACAATTCTAATTCGTTCTTCTAATGATAAAACATAGGAATCTTGTTTTGCAGATTCTGTTTGTAAATATTCAATTCTACGCGCTAGCTGTGAATTTCTTGATGAAAGTTGTCCCCCCATCCTGGATGTTGAAATTAATTTTGTTTTTAGGTCGGAGTAATTGTTTGAAGTAGTTGCAAGCCCTGTTTCAGAAATTGAAAGTCTCTCGTTATAATTTTTTAACGCATTTTCAACTCGTTTGAGTTTGTACTTTTTACTTTGGATAAATTTTTGAAGTAAATCTATTGAGCGATTTAATCCATCAATCGAAGTACTCATTGTAATGATTTTAGTTAGTTTAGAAATTTTTGAGTTAAAATCGACTACCACAGAACCTGCCTTGGCTTCAAAAAATTCGCCTTCTATTGTTACTGCTTTGTACCCAGTCTTTGACATGTTAAGTGCGTCCTCTCTTGATTTTACTAAAACGACATTACCAAAAAGCAGGGTTTTGATTGATGAAAATTTATCATCACATTTAATGAAATCAGATAGCATTCCCATAATTTTAGAGTCTTTAGGAGGAGTGGTTGTCAATTTTGGAATGGCATCAAGTGGAATAATTTTCAATTTTGGTAATTTTTTAGAGCGAACAAAATCGGCAAGATTTAGTAGAGTAGTAAAATCTTTAACAATAATTGCTTTGATCATATCTGAACTAACAGCTAACGCTGCACGCTCGTATTCTTTGTCCCATGAGAGTATTTCGTAAACTAAGCCTTGTATGCCAAGTGAATTAGAATCGCTTTTGAGTTGTGAAATTGAATAATCTTCGTGCATAACTCCTTTTACTACTCTAATCTTAGTTTCGTATTGAGCTGTACTCTTGCTTGCTTTTTCTGAAATAAGACTTACGTCATCAATATCTTTTTGAATTTTTTCACGTTGTTCATCAAGTTTGTTTATTCTGGTTTTTATCTCATCAATTGCGGCTTTGTGATTTACAATTATTGACTCAAGTTTTTGTTTTAAGCGTTCAAGATTATTTAATTGTTGATCAAATTCGCTGTTCCTTGTAGAGTTAAGATTAATTTTATTTTCACAATCATTTTTTTCTGATTCAAGTTTTGATAATGATAATTTGGCAACATTGAATTTGTTATCAAGACTTTTTATTTTTTTATCCACTTCAAGTTTTTTAATAGATATTTCAGACTGTTCCCTTCGAACTTTACTTAATTCATAATCAATAGTTTTTACTTCTTCGTTAATATGTTTTCTTGCATCATTTGTTTGTTGTATAGATAAACGCATTTGAATAATTGTAGAGTCAAGGGATTCTCTATCTACTTGTAACTTTTCTAATTCTAATTTTATTTCAGGAAGTCTAGGTTCAATGTGTTCTAATCTTTTCTTTGCAGTATTAATTTCACTTTTTTCCTGCTCTGATTTTTGAATGGCTTCAGTTAGTTCTGAATCAATTGTGGCTTTGGATTGGTTGTAGGCGTTTACTTCATCCATGAATTTTTTTTTCTGAGACTCTATCTCGTGTGCTTCTTTTCTGATTGTGGCACGCTCCTCCTCAAATTTTTTGATTTCAGAGGTTAAAGCGTGAAAATTTCGCTCTTTTGATAGTTTAGAGACTTTGATGGTTTTTAGTTTATTTGCGGATTCTATAGCATTGAATCTGTTAACTTCTCTAGTTAACAAATCGTTCCTAAGCTGCTGGTTTCTTTCCTCCTCTAACTCGTCTATTCGCTTTTTGATTTCGCCCATTTTTGCCATGGCAATTTCTAATCTGCGATCTGCTTGTTCAAGCTGTTCTTCAGACTCTTTCTTTTTTTCGTCAAAATAGGAAAGACCAATAAGATCCTCAATTGATTGTCGTTTTTCTTCAGATGTAAATTCAGAAATTCTCGTAACTGTTCCCTGCTGTACTGCATTTAGTTGGTGCAAACCTGCGTTTGCCATATCAAGTAGATCAAGAATCTGGGATCTTTGGGTATGTTTTTTGTCAATATAGTAAATATTTTCTCCCTTATCATCCATCTCTCTTGTAAAAGTGACTGAATCAGAGTCAATCGGAATTTTTCTATCAGAATTATCAAAGTGCACACTGACCCTTGCCATTTTTGGTCCACGACGGTCTCCCTCAATATCATGTATGAGAGAACGCAGTTTATCTACTCTCATTGTTTTTGGGCGGTTCTCTCCAAGTGCAAAAATTATAGCGTCTAAAATATTACTTTTGCCAGACCCATTTGGTCCAGAAATTGATACCAAACCAGGCTGGAAATCCACAGTGGTATTTTTAAACCCAAATGACTTGAAACCAAACATTTCGACTTTTGTGATATGGACCAATAAGAGAATTTTTCATTTGGATAGAATAATCAAATACGAACAAGTTTATTTGACTAGGAACTAGAATTATAGTAATTCCACAGTCATGAAATGTATTTTCCTAGAATGCCCTAGGCAGTAGATTGTCAGAGTAGAAATTTTCTTAATTACCTTTAATGAATTCCTCTAGCTTGTTTCTAGCATCTGGGTCACTCATTTGTGTTGGAGGATGTTTCATTAAGTATGCGCAAGCCGATATTACTGGTCCACCAATACCTCTATCAAGTGCAAGCCTTGCCAATCTTATAGCATCAATTACAATCCCTGCAGAGTTTGCCTTGTCATCAACTTCCAATCTAACTTCCATATTATATGGGATGTTTGCCCATTGTCTTCCCTCGATTCGCATAAACATCAATTTTGTATTACCTAAAAATGGAATAAAGTCGGAAGGGCCCACATAGATCTGATCATCATCTAGGCGTTCTCTCAACTGGCTTTGCACACTTTCAGTTTTAGATATTCGTTTACTAACTAGACGTTCTTGTTCCTTCATATTTAGAAAATCTGTATTGCCACCTACGTTAATTTGATAAGTCTTTTCAATTTTTGTTCCTCTGTCATCACACAAGCGTGCGAGCGTTCTATGTACAATTGTTGCACCTACCTGACCTTTAATGTCGTCTCCAATTAGAGGAAGATTTTTTGCCGCAAATTTCTTTCCCCACTCATCATTTGATGCTATAAAAGAGGGAATACAATTGACAAATGCACAATTTGTATCTAAACAAATTTGTGCCCAAAATTGAGTAACTTTTTCAGATCCTACAGGTAGATAAGATACAAGTATTTCGGCACCTGTTTCTTTTATGATTTCTTTAATTTCTACTGCAAGCTGTTCGTCTGATTTATTGCTCTTAATTGGATTGATTTTATTCTCTACCCAGATACCTACACCATCCAGAATAGGACTTTCATAAACCTTAGCGGAAGTTTTAGGCATTTTATCTTTAGATATCCAGCTAACCATGTTGGGGGATTCATAGATTGCCTCATTGATTGACTTTCCAATCTTATTGTCACCAACATCAAAACCCACAACAAAATCTATATCGTGAATAGAAAAGTCCCCGATTTTATTGTGCATAATTCCAATAACTTCTTGAGAAGGATTTTGTGTATAGTATTCTATTCCTTGAATTAAACCAGAAAAACAGTTACCAATTCCGATTAGGCCTACCTTAATTTTTTTGCCCATTCAAATTTTGTCTCTTTGGACTTGTTTTAAAGTTTCCTACAATAGCTTAGATTAGTTGTTTTTGAATAGATATTACAAAGGCAGAATTTTATAATCGAATTTTTGTTGGGGTTATATGATTAAACTCGGAAGACCAATCAAAGACATTGTAATAGAAAAGGATACAGATATTGAAGCAATATTTTCCGAGTTGCAGCAATCTGGAGGATTTGAATCAAGAAACCTTGCTGAAGGTTTAGATATTTTATCAAGCATGATCTCAGATAAAAAATGTTTAAAGTTTCTTTCATTTGTTGGCGCGATTGTATCAACGGGTTTGCGTGGAATTATTAAAGATATGATTAAAAACAAATGGTTTGATGTTGTAATTACAACTTGTGGTGCTTTGGATCATGATATTGCAAGATATTATTCAAATTACAATGAGGGATCATTTACACTTGATGACAAACAACTTTCAAAGCAACATATCCACAGATTGGGAAATGTTCTGGTTCCTATGAAAAGTTATGGACCACTAATCGAAGAAAAAGTACAATCTTTTTTGGAAGAAGCATACAAGGAGGGTATAAGAGAAATTTCTACAATAGAGCTTTCAAAAATTATTGGAAAACATATGGGTAAGAATTCATTTCTTTATTGGGCTTACAAAAATGATATACCGGTAATTGTTCCCGGAATAATGGATGGTGCAGTAGGGAGTCAGGTGTGGCTTTTTACACAAAAACACCATGACTTTCATCTAAATATTATTACAGACTCTGAAATTCTATCAGAGTTAATTTTTAAGGCCAAAAAATCTGGTGCGCTAATGCTTGGTGGAGGAATTTCTAAACATCATACTTTATGGTGGAACCAATATCGAGAAGGACTAGATTATGCACTGTATATCACTACTGCACAAGAGTTTGATGGGAGTCTAAGCGGTGCACTAGTGCGTGAGGCAATTTCCTGGGGAAAAGTTACTCAAAAAGCAAAACAATCTACCATTCATGCAGAGATAACAACTATTCTTCCATTTTTGTATGCTGCTTTACTTACCAAATTAAAACACAAAGTGTAACAAAACTATTAAGCGCTAAAACTAGTATTAAACTCATGAATGAATCTCAAAATATTAGAATTAAAGAAACCATACCAATTAACATTGAAGGGGGATTTCTAGTCGATGGATTTCCATCAATTGGTTTTACGAGTGCAATTGCTACTGAGTCATTGATTCACACTTCACAATTTGAGTTAGGAGGAATTATTGATTCTGATAATTTTCCTCCAGTCAGTATAATAAAAGAGGGGGTTCCAAATTATCCCACAAGAATTTTTGTAAATCAAAACCTTAAAGTTGCAGTATTTTCGTCATACCTTACACTCCATGAATCACTACACAGAACTATGGCAAGACAAATGTTAGAATGGGCTAAAAAACACAAATGTTCACTTATAATTAGCAGTGTTGCAGTAAAATCTGCGGTAAACGAAGATCAAGTCGTAGCAGCAGGAAGTACTAAATCTGCAAAAAGAAAACTTAAACAAGCTGGATTTTTAGTTTTACAACACGGAACTATTCCTGGTATTCCAGGCTCTTTGTTAAATGAGGGAATGTTAAACAATCAAGATGTAGTAGTTGTTTTGTTTAATGCAAAAGATTCAGGACCTGACTTTAAAGCAAGTGTTCATCTTTGCTTGGCGATGGCTAAGCTTATGCCAGGGGTTTCCTGCAATATAGAGGCTCTACAAAAAGATGCAGAAACTGCGGAAAAAGAAATTAAAGAAACAGATCAGGAAGCTAAACAACTTAAAGATTACATGTATAGATAAAAATTCTTTAAGATGGAACAGCTACTGGAGTTTGCTGCAGTTGTAATTTTTATTTCAGCATCAGGAGTAATTTATCCTGGTCCTCTATTTACTGCCAATATTTTCTATGGTCTAAAAGGTGGAACAAAAGATGGTCTAAAAATAGCATATGGTCATACCGTTGTAGAGTTACCTTTAGTAATTTTAATTGGGGTAGGATCTTTATCTTTAGAAACTATTCCAGAGTTTAGAATATACATTGCAATGATTGGAGCAGCGGGGCTCTTTGTATTTGCTGGAATACAGTTAAGACAAGTTTTCAAACAAAATGTTGTGCCTCATACAAATACAAAACATGGGCCATTTCTAGCTGGGATTTTTCTTACTGCGTTGAATCCATTCTTCATTATTTGGTGGTTGACAATTGGTTTCAAATTGATATCTGATTCACTAATTTTATGGTCTTTTTGGGGAATAGGGATTATGTTTTTGCTCCACATTTGGATGGATTTTGTTTGGCCCTCATCAACTGCTAGGATATCATCAAAAATTTCCAAGTTTATATCTAATCGAAATTTCAAACTTTTGATGGCAGTGTTAAGCATATCTTTGGTGTATTTTGGGATTACTTTCCTAATTGAAGCGTTTGTTTAACCACAATCTAAAATTTCAATATAGGGTTCACATTGTTCATTAAATTCTAATATGTTATCAACTGTTTTTTCACAAAACTCTGGATCTTCATTTTTTTCAAAAGTTTTGATATCTTCTAATAAAATAATGTGGCGGATTCCACAAGAATTTAATGCGCCTGAACTAAAAACTAGGACTAGAATTGAAATTATAATAAGTATAATAATAAATTTAATTATCTTGGGGTTTAGTAACGTCAATTTCAATTGTTGAAACATTTCTTTGTCTTCCATCTTGAGATGTCAGTGAATCAGATGCAATTCTTACATCACTCACTATGTATCCTACCGAATTCATTCTTTTGACAATCATTTGAGAAACATCAACGGCTTGGGTGATTCTTTTTCCTCGGGCTTTGATAGTAACGGTTTGTTGCCCTGAGAGTTGCGTTAATGTTGCAGTTACATAGGTCATAATTGGTTTTGTTCCAACATAAATTACGTTTCGAATATGTTCTTCACTATCATCGTCAGTATTTTTGGATTCTTGTATGGGAGTATCTCCAGTGTCCAAGGGCATTTCTTTTTCTGGTTCGGATAGCATCGGTTCTGACTCTGGAGCAGATAACATGGGCTCAGGTTCTGGATTTGATAATTCTGGCTCAGTGACAATATCGGATTCAGCAGGTACCTCAACAGATTTTTCTAGTTCAACCTTTTTTTTCTGAAATTCTGAGAAAATTTCTTCTGCATCAGTTAGATTGTCATCATTCATTATAATACCTATAAAAAAAATAGTGCTTTTAGTATTTATTTAATGTTTAATGTCTTTTTGCTTTACATATTCCTCTAAAAATTTTTCGGCTTCTTCTTTGTTAGAAATAGCTTTGATTTTTTGAACTAAATCCTGTTCTTCTATTTCATAACAGTTTAGAACATCTTGAAAATCTTTATAGAAAAGAAGGACTTTATTCTGAAAAACACAATGGTAGAGTTTTTCTTGTTCCATTTTTTCAGGCTGTATTTTTATTCCATCATCACCTGGGAAGACCGGATACACCTACCTCAATATATTAAAACACTATTTAGATGATTCTTGCCCCGATATTGTAATATGTATTTCATAAGAATATCGTGTGTTGCAAAGCAGAGTAATCCTTCATATTGATTTTGATTATTTTTATGCCCAATGTGAGGAAATCCGCTCACCCAAACTAAAAACAAAACCAGTGGTAGTTTGTGTGTTTTCTGACAGAGGTGGGGACAGTGGCGCAGTTGCCACAGCAAACTACACTGCAAGAGAATATGGAGTAAAATCAGGATTAGCAATCAGATTTGCAAAAAAAAGACTAGAGGCGAGAATGGATGCAGTTTTTTTACCAACAGATTTTGAATACTATTCAGAAATATCAGAAAAATCAATGAATCTGATCAAAGAGTATGCAGATATTTTTGAATATGTTGGAAAAGATGAAGCATATTTGGATGTTACAAAAAAAACTGAATCTGATTTTAAAAAAGCGAGTCATTTAGCACAGCAAATAAAAAATTCAATAAGAACACAAATTAAACTGACTTGCTCAATCGGAGTGTCTCCAAATAAATTATTATCTAAAATTGCATCGGATTATAAAAAACCTGACGGACTAACGGTTGTACTCCCTGAAAGAGTGGAGAATTTTCTTGAACCTTTAAAAATTCGAGTGATTCCAGGGATTGGGAAAAAAACAGAAGAAAAGTTTTCTGAAATGAAATTAGAGACAATTAAAGATTTAAAGACGCTTGATGTATTTGCCCTGAGTCAGCAATTTGGGAGAAAGACTGGCACATACATTTTCAACGCGGTTAGAGGAATTGATGAAGAGCCTGTAAAAGAAAGAGAGCCTAGAATTCAATTTAGTAAAATTGCAACGCTAAAAAAAGATTCTAAAGAGCATGACTTTCTTGAAGAAGCCCTGAAAGAACTGTGTAAGGAATTATTCTCAGTTGTTCTTAAAAACAACAGGATGTTCAAATCAGTTGGAATACAATTTGTTCAATCTGATCTATCAAATAAAACAAAATCAAAAATGCTAAAAAATCCTACGCTAAAGCTCGAAGAATTAGAGAAAACTGCAATGGAACTTTTGCATGAAGCTCTAGAAAATCAAACTATTTCAGTTAGAAGACTTGGCGTAAAGGTATCTGAGTTATCAGAAGTAGAAGGCCAAAGAGACATTACAAGTTATTTTTAGGCAGATTTTTCTTTCACTTTTGTGGCTTCAAGTTTTTTAAGACGTTTTGTTTCCACAGCAGTTACTATCAATAAGAAAATAAACAGCCATGGAAGAAACATTATTTCCCCTGCTACAGAATGAAATTCTTCAAATTCTACAGCATTTGTAGAAACTTTTAGTGCAAATAATGAAAGTGAAAAAATTCTTATCATATTGACGCCAATCGTTCCAAGAATTCCTATTGCAAAGTACATGATTTTTCTATTTTTTTGAATATTCATTTTTAACAAAAATGCCATCATTACAAGAGAATAGATAATTACACTATGTACACCGGCAGATGGCCAAAATACCTGTAATGCAAAGGGACCGTGATCACCCTTTAGAAAAAGTAAATTATCTCGCGCAGTAGCTATTCCTAGATCAAATGTTGTAATTATCCAAGCATTTGTTTGTACAAGATATGGTACAATATACTGTAAAGGGCCTAAAGTATCATATGGAAAAAAGGCATCAAGTGAGAGGATAACTGCACTGCCACCAAGAAAAATTGGGCCTGCAGGAGAAATTCTAATCCATTTTTTTCCAAAAAAGATAAAAAGCGTAGTGACGATAAAGGCGGTCATCACAATAAAATCCCACATCCAAGTCCAGGAAAAAATTAGTTGCACATTGTAAATTTCTGAACCTCCTTCAATGTATTCACGCAAACCATATTCCAATCCGATCAAGTAAACAATTGTAATCACAGCAATATGAATTGCTGCTAGAATACGTTTTTTTGGAATGTTTTATTTTAGACCGACTAGTTCAGCTACAATATATGCTAAAGCAAACAAAAATCCACCCCTTCCTTGATTCCAACTTAGACTAAAGGAATCAGGGAAAACAGCCAATGCAAATAAGATCGGACTTGAGAGCAACAAGATCCCAGCGATCAAAGTCTTATTTTGCAATAATTAATCCGACAAAAATGATTATAAATAGTGCACTTGGCTCAACAGTTTTAATTATATAGCAAATTCATTCTTCAAATTGTAGTGGAAAAAACTTTACAGCACGAACAAAAAACAAAGTTTGTAAATATTGTCAGTGATTTTTCTCTTGAACAATTATCAAATATTATAAAAAATGCAAAAGCACTAGAGCAATTAGGACAATATGAGGAGGCAATTTCATGGTATGATTTGGCAATTGAAAAAAATCCAATAGACCCAAATCCGTGGTATGACAAAGGAAATGTTTTTGATAGTATAGGAAAGTATGAAGAAGCTATATCCTGTTATGATAAAGTCTTAGAAATAAATACTAATGATACTAGTGCAATGTATAACAAGGCAACAGTACTTTCAAGGATAGGAAAATATGAAGAATCAAATTATTGTTATGATAAATTAATATCAATAGATCCTACACATACAGGTGCATTGTACAACAAGAGGGTAACTTTGAATAAATTGGGAATGCACTATGGGGTAATGCCAATGAAACAAAAACAGATATTGTAGAATTTTTGTAATAAAATTAAAATCCCACTCAGAAAAAGTCTGATATGGATTTTTGTTTCATTTTTTTGAGAAGTTCGCCCTTGGCTAACCATTCTAATTTGCTAATACTCATTGATTTACAGGCATGATTAATTCCTTCGTCTAAGCTTGAAGCAATAAAAGGCTGTTCTTTCATTGCAGATCTTATCCCTTCGCGTACCTGCCATACCCCTACAGGAATGGCATACTCTGGCCTAATTTCACGTAGCACCAAAATTCCAGATTGTATTTTATTTTTTGCCAAATACTCAGCAACACCAAGCTTTGCAGCAAAATATGCTCCAGCAATAGTTGGAGGATGATCAATACCTCTTGCATCCTCATAGTCAGAACCAAATCCAATCAGTCCGTGTTCATCATGCCAAGCTTCTTGCATTTCAAATAACCATCTATGAGGAAATAAAATTATTGAAAAAATGTTCCCAAGATGATTAAATGTAAAAATCTTGTAAGAATCAATTAATTGGAAATCTAAAATTTCTGAGACAAGGGATTTTGAAATAATATCATCAGTGGCAGTTATACTCCATCTAGTTGGAACTAGTTTTCTTTTTTTACCAAACATTCCAATGCTAAAACATTTTTGAATTTGTGAGAGATCTATTCCATTGTTATAGAGTTTTAATACTGCATCTTCTGCTTTAAGATCTTTATCATAGTAAGCATTTTCAATTGTTCTTTGAGCAGATGAACCAGAGAAAGTAGCTTTTTTTATTTCTCCTATTGGTCCAAATGGCGCACTTTCGCCATCGATTGTAGTTATTGGAACTGTATTTTTATGAAATTCAATATCAGTATCAGTTGGACGAGTTGACATTGCAACTTCTTGCAGATTTTCAATGAAACGCCCCTCTGGTTCTAATACAGAAACCTTTTGAATTCCTCGTACAAGACTGAGTCTAAAATTAACAATTTCTTCAAGACTTTTTCCTAACCATCTTTCTGGAATATCAAGAAGACTAGTATCACCGTGAATTGGGGGCACCATTGGACCAACATTCACCTTTGGATAATTGTACGCTCCAACAAAAACTGATGGTGGACTAGAACCGCTCAGTGATTTGGATGAGAATAAATTCCCATATCTTGATAGATATTCTCTCCAATTTGTCTCAATTGATTTACGAATTTCTTTTGAGCTTCGAGACACCAATTTCGTACTTAGTTTGAGGCTATTAATATGACTGAAATTGAAACTTAACCTTGGGTAAAGATATCATTTTTTAATTTGAACTAACTTTCAAATAGGAATGGAAATTGAACGAATTGTTTCTTTTCTCCCAAGTGCCACAGAATTACTTTATGAGCTTGGAGTAGGAGAGAAAATTTTTGGGGTAACCCATGAATGTCTTTATCCTGAAAATGCAAAATCAAAACCCCGAGTAATTAACTCTGTTTTTAATCCGAATACCATGTCAAGTAGAGAAATAGACGATAAGATTGTAGAGCTAATGAAAGAGGGTAAAGAAATCTACAAAATCGATGAAGAAAATCTAAGACAGGCTAGGCCAGATCTAATAATTTCACAAGATACATGCGAGGTATGTTCAGCGTATACTAGTCATGTTACTGAGGCTCTAAAAATCTTGGAGAAAAAACCAGAGATTTATCCATTAAATCCTCATGATGTTAAGGGAATTTTAGACAGCATTGGTAATGTTGCAAAAAAAATCGGTATGGTTGAAAAGGGAATAAAAATAATTCAGTCTCTTCAATATCGGATTAATTTTATTCAAAGTAAAAACTTTGATAGTAGACCTAAAGTTTTAGCATTAGAATGGCTTGATCCATTTTTCACCTCTGGTCATTGGGTGCCGGAGATGATTGAGATTGCTGGAGGAAAAAATGAGATTAGTTCCAAAGGGGAGCAATCAAGGAGAATGAATATTGAGGAGATAGTACTGTCTGATCCGGATATTATTGTATTAATGCCATGTGGCTTTAATGTTGAACGTACAGTTTCAGAATATAAAAAAACTCTTCAAAACGATCGAGACTGGAACAAAATTCGTGCAGTACGACAGCATAATGTATTTGCAGTTGACGCAAACTCATATTTTAGTAAGCCAAGCCTTAGAACAGTCACAGGTATTGAAATTTTAGCAAAGATAATTCATCCTGAAATATTTAAGAGAGGAACAAATCCAGAACTATCCTTCAAACAGATCCAGTCTTAATACACTTAATCTTCTTCTGTTTCGTTGAGTTCGTCAGCTTCAGAATCTCTTCTGCTTGGCCTTATTGGAATATAGATCACTGTCATTTTCTAATATAATTTCAAGGAGTCCAAGATAGGGTTCCCGGTTACAAAAAATTACCTTTTTGGTTAGATTATACCCGTTTAGGGTTTAGAAATAATTAAACAAAAAAATTAACTTCATTATGATCAGAAAAATTTTATTTACCACGAAATTTATCGATGAAAGGTAATGCCTCCAGTCCATATTGATGAATTAATCGAATACTTGAAAAAAATAACTGGGCATGAATTTACTGAAATGGAAAAATTCGCTATTTTAGAACTTATTCATTTTGGAAGATCAAGTAAGAAAAAAGATGGAAAATACTACATGTCTCCACCAGGATAACTCCATCATAAAACATCAAATGATTTCATAAAAAGAAATTTTACGTCAATGTTTATTCCAAGCTTGTTCAAATTCAACAACCACCTTGTGAAATGCTAAAATTTTATATGGAAATTAGAAGGCGGCTGGATCTATTTTCCCTACGTCCTATCTCGGGAGTTTAAAACTAGATTCAGTCGCCAAAAATTATAATTTTACTACGAATTAATTTTACATTCAACCTTAAGAGATTTTACTGTTGTATAATATGTGAATGCCAAAATTCCAATTGCTACAAGTCTTATTGGTATTTCATAGTTTGTCAAAAATGCAGTAGCAATTCCTCCAGCTGCACCAAAGGTCGAAATGACTGCAAATCCTATAGGACCACAGCTACATACACCAGCTGTTGCACCAATTAATGACCCAAATATACCGCCCCCCATTTTTTTTTTCGGACTGTTACGAAATGCATTTATTCTATACA
>JAQBHA010000046.1:0-3855 GCA_032128215.1 Nitrososphaerota archaeon
GCATACCCAGTATCTGCTGCAACTGTATTTTACGCAAATGGTGCATTTACTAAAAATGGGATAGAATGGTGTGAAGAAAATAAACCACTTTATGATTTACTTGGATACAAATTTTTTGAACACCATAAACATAGTATTGAATCTAGAGTGTGTGCAAATTTGATTAATGATCCTCTATGGAGTTATTCTAGTCCAGATAGATACGAAAAATTAATTGAAAGAAGTCGTTATTTTTCTGAATTAGAAATAGCTGAAAGTAAGGAAGAGGCCAAAGTTGGAGTGGTAGATCCCAATCCTGCCAAAGTTCCTCAAAATAATACTGGAGAAAAAATTGAAAACCCAATCGAAGTGCAAGTAGAACAATCAGAAAATGACCTAGTTGAAGAGTACTCAAATCAAAGTGAAATTCAAAATATTAATGATGGCGGTGGAGGATGCTTGATTGCTACTGCAGCGTTTGGTTCTGAATTATCAACAAATGTACAGATGTTAAGAGAGGTAAGAGATTCTAAAATAATGAATACGCAAATTGGGACAATGTTTTTGTCAGGGTTTAACCAATTTTACTATTCATTTTCACCAACTATAGCAGATATGGAACGTCAAAGTCCTGCTTTCAAAGAATTTATTAAAATTACCATTACTCCTCTGTTAACTACTCTTTCACTTCTAAATCATTTAGATATCAATTCTGAAGGAGATATTATTGGATGGGGAATAGGAATTCTATCGCTTAATGTAGGATTTTATTTTGGAATTCCATTTTTTGTGGCTATAAAATTAAAACGTAATTTACAGAAATAATTTTCTTTATTTGAAATTGTTTGATGACTATTAATCTATTAAGTTAATGGTAGACCTTTCAATTCACCATATTTCAGATTTTGAATAATTTTAGAATGAACAAACATGCCCATAATAATTCCCTGTGAATAATCTTAATGAAATTGCATCTTTTAGGGAAAGCAAAAATGCATACGGAGTATGGGGCACTAGGTTCTATAGATGATTTTCTAGATAGAGCAATAGATGCACTTTCTGTTCTAAAAATATCAAACTCTTACCTTGAAACTACTCTATCTAAAGAGGATACAAATCAGAAGACTCTAACTACATTTTCAATGATCAAAAAATCCATTTTAAAAATTGAGGCATTTTTAGATAGTGCAAAGCACGAAGACAAACATTCATCTAAAAATCATAATGAGATATCTGCCAAGAATATCAAGAAAAGATGGTTTGCATTATCAGAAATAATGGGCATGATTATTCCAAAGAACTGCCCACCAAATATTCAAATCAATTTACCAAAAAATGATTTCCAATTATTTGGAAATTTTTACAAATTAGTAGTAGTTTTTTCAAATTTAGTGGAAAACTCAATTGCGGCGATGAAAAATAATGGGGTCATCAACATTTTTGCTCGAGAAGGAACTGACTTTGTAATGATTGACCTCAAAGATTCAGGCCCTGGATTTCCACCAGAAAGTCTAAAAAAAGTATTTTCTGCCTTGTTTACTACAAAATCAGACGGAAATGGTTTAGGCCTAAAGGTTACAAAAACAATTATCGAAGTACATGGAGGCACAATCTCTGTTAGAAATAATCCAACTACATTTTCAATAAAGCTGCCAAAAAATTAATTTTTTTATTTAGAAGAAAAAAATAGAAAAGAACGATTCATTCGTGGATATTAAATACAAATTTTGTGTAAACAGGACAGTATGAAAGCATGGAAATGTTACAGATGTGACTTGACATTCAAAGAAGAGTCCCATGTGGTCATACACAAAGATATCTCAAGGCACTCTGTACAACAAATTGAGCTAGTGCTGGCATAAATTACAAAATTAATAATCCAGCAAGATTACTCAAATTATTTTACAATTATATTGGGTCCATCTTCATTTTGATATTATGATATTATGTTATATTTTGAACGCGTCCTATTTTCCCATTTTCCAATTCAACTTTAATCCCATGAGGATGAAAATTACTTGAAGTAAGAATTCTCTTAACTGCCCCTTCAGTCAAATTTCCTGTACGTTGATCTTGTTTTTGTACTATCTGCACCATAACTCCAATTTTTATTTTATCTCTTGAAGGTACATCATGCAATGATATTTGAAACGGATGATGTATTCTAAATCTTTGTTTTGATAAAATTTGGGAGTTTTAAGAAATTTGAACAAATTAACTAATTATAGTTAGTTTTTTCGAGAATCCTCTAGAGTTTACCCAATTAGTTAGAATTATTTAATTCCACTAAAAATATCCACAACTCTAGTGGCTAATCTTTCAATGTCTACTGAAGGGTTGGCTGATATTAATAAAACAAATTTGCTAACTGGAAATGGGAAACTTACAAGCACTGCTTTATCTCGTCGTGCTGCTAAATAATTAATTCGTCCAAGGGATTCGTCATATTCTTTTCGAATAGAAACTTTAGATACAAATTCCATAAATGATTTTAATTTTGCTTCATCATCTTCTAATGGGATGATTTCCTTTTTGAATCCTCCAGACACCAGTGTTCCTACTTCATTAATTATACCTGCAAATCTTATTTCTTCTTCTTCGAGTAGCTTTTTACATTTATCGTCGTATGCTTGATAATTAATCTCAGTCAATGGTTCTCACCACTCGTAATAATATGAAAGATAAAAATCTAGTCAAATTTATTCAAAATTCTTTTTTGTAATAAGAAAAAGCTGTGAAAGTAAATCAGAAACTTCAGATTGGGAATAGTTTCCTAGATCAGCTCGATCTACTTTGATTCCTTTCCAAGAAGAAGTATGCCAGTTGCCTATTGGAAGATTATGTTGAGTTACTTTGGGATTAAACGGATAAGGAATTATGTAAAGATAGGGTTCATTGTATTGTTCATCCCCAGGGGAAATTCCCATTCCAATTTGTTCGTCTTTTTTTCCTGTAAACCATTCTACAGAAAAATCAATGTGGTGAGGCCATAGGTGAACTAGAGTAAAATTTCCATTCAAAGTCATTCTGAAAAGCTCAATTGTTCTTTTTGCTTTTATTGCATAGCTATAAAATTCAGAAAGTTGACCATGACTAACATTATCAAGTTTTATTTCAGGCATTTTCAAATTGTACTTTTTTGTAATGATTGATAATTTTTCATGGATGTCATCCTTAGTAAGATCTATAAAATGTCCTACCTCGTTATGAAAATAAAGCAGCTGTCCTGTAAGCAGGTGAATCTTAATTTCAGTCTTATTGTTTACTAGTCCTGTTGTAATTTCATCATTTTCAAAGTATAACGCCTGATTGCCATCGTGGGGAAGCACCTCAGTCTGTTGGGATTTTAATTCTCCGATTGCCTTACAAACATTATGTAATTGTTTAATTTCTGTGTGATTCATCTAAATCATAAACTCTATTGGTGATTGATTTATCTTGTATAATAATAAAAGCAAATTTGAATCTGAGCAATTTTGTTCAAAAAAAATGGCAGAAACATTATTAGCAGATTCTCTATGAAATGCATACATGTCAGATTCAGAAAATATTGATTCTCCAAAATATCCAACTGAATTAACCATTGCCAGATGGAGTGATCGATTTTTTGCTTGGCTAATAGATTATGTCATAATTTTTGCATCTGCCTTTACAGTTTTTTTTATAGTAATTGGTACGGCAAACTTTGAAGAAATTATTAGGGGGAATTTTGTATATTCGCGATCACTTGAATTTGCACCAATCAGTATTGCGTTTTTTGCATATTGGCTTATTTTAGAATACAAAACAGGGCAATCAATTGGCAAAATTGCCTTGCATCTTAAAATTACAAATTTGAAAGGCGAGTCTGCAGATTTTAAAAGTATAGTCATTTCA
>JAQBHA010000047.1:0-14036 GCA_032128215.1 Nitrososphaerota archaeon
GAGGGAAAACAAATCAAAATTACAATAGAAGAAATCTAATCTTTTTTATTAGGTTCTTATTTTTACTAATCATTTTTTTTCTTTATATTTGATAAAGAAGTATTAAAGATGATTTAATGAGTGAAACCTGGAGACAAAGACTTAGCCGAAGGAGATTAGAAATAGGAATCGAAGGACCAGAATACGATTACATTCAAAAATATATCGAGTTCTATTGCTCTGAGGCAGATCGTAGATGCAAAGAAATTGATATGAACAAAACTGTGGATGAAGTAATCAACTCTATGAAAGATGAAAAGTTTGATAGATTTACCAAAGGTGTTATTGATTCTATACACAAAAAGCGAGACTATGATCCTTATGACGACAGTAAAAAAGAGACTGCGCCCTTGGTTTCTTAATTATTCAAAGAGAAAACTGATTCCGTTTCAATTTCGCTATATCGCTTCACAATATGAAAAAGCATTATCTATTCTCTTGACTCCATTGTTCCCTTTTCACATTTGGGACAAGTCATTCCTAAAAAGCACGGCACATCATTATTAAGATACTTGCACTTGATACACTCGAGGCCATAGGGCGGTGCAGCCATTATTAATCAACCACTTTTTCGTGAACTGCTTTGCAATGCCTTTCCAAAATTTCTTCATTTTGTAGTATTATACCACAAAATCTACAAGTTGTTACAGTCAACCTCAAATCCTCATTATTAATCAGACTAAATTGAAAATAAGGAATTGTTTGTAACAAATTTCTAACAAATTATACTCTCGTCATTACTCAAGTCATTACGAAAAAGCTTCATTTTTCCCTGGTGGGAGGAGGGAATTGTATTTTTATTCTTTGACAATAAACTCGTTTGCAGTTTATCTAAGAAATCTAAAAACTATTCGAGGTTCTTGGTGCGGATCCTAATGGGTCCACAATTATCCCATTAACGGTACTGAGTCTCTTTGGATTCGAACTACTAGTATACAATTTGCAGATTAAATGATATACCCAATAATGTTATCACATTCTAGGAAGAAATTATGAAAAAATTCTTAATATCAGGAGCAATAATTGCTGGACTTTTTGTATATTTCTTTACTACATTGGTAATTTTTCCTCAAGAATATCAATCTCATAAAGTAATAGAGCCTCAACCAATACAAACCGTAACATTATCTGTTGATGACATATCTCTTGGAGAATCCTTTAAGATTAACATAGAAACAGAAAACAAAAATGATGTAGCAGATATTTTGATCACTTCGATTGCTTTTCCTGGGTTGCAAAAGATAGAAGACAGTGTGAAGATTTTTTCGTATGACTATACTCAATCTCCAAAATATATTGTTCCAGGAAATAAAATTAATTCAGAGTATACTTCTGGAGAAACAATTACTGCACAACATCCATCAATTGAGGCATATAGCAGAAATGTTGCAGCTAATACCACTTACCATATGGCTCTTGATATTACACCTCAAAATGCTGGCACCTATGAGATGTACATTAAAACTATAGCAATTCCACACACAACAATACTATCTCACTATCCACATGAAGGGATTTTGGATTCCCAATCAGAATATGTTTCTGTTTTTACCGTGAACGTTAATCCTTAATTACATAATCTCGTGGAGCAAGAACATGGAAATCTTAAAAAAACAATTTTTTTCTAAAAAATCCACTGAAAAAATATTTCTTTTTTCTAATCTTGTTGTAAGTTTTGGAATTTTACTCGTTACAGTTGGTGGGGGATGGGACATTACAAATCACTTGCTTAACAAACCTGAGACCTTTTTTGCTCCACCACATGCCTTTCTGTACTCTGGCGTAGCCATTGCGCTTATTGGAACAATAGTGATGTTTACTGGATGGAACAAGTTTTCAGGCCATACAAGAGATCATTTTAGATTTCCAGTCAAACTTGGAATAATAGGAATCTTTTTGTTGGTAGGTGCAGGACCTATTGATTTTTTATGGCATAGCAATTTTGGATTAGATGGGTTACTGAGTCCTCCACACCAAACATTACTTTCTGGAATGTTTTTGTGTGCACTTGGATCAATGATTTCAATCATACGATATGGAAAATCGTACGAAAATAATTCATATTCAATTCATCACTTTTTGATTGTTCTAGTAATATTACCTATATGGATGACCTCGTCAGGATTTTTATATTCATTTTCTTTGCCGTTTTCTGATACAGATTATTTTAATTTTAATCCAGAAATTTATTTTGCAGTAGTTTTTGCATCTGTTTCTATGCCATTTTTAAATTCAGTGATTTTGATTTTAACCTCAAAGTTTGCAAATTACAAGTTTGGAATCCTGTCTATTACAGGAATAACTTTGTTAATCATTAATGCATCAACTTCAATCCTGCCAAATCCTGCACTAGTTGCAACGATTCCATTTTATTTTATGACTGTGATCCCATTTGTAGTAGCTGATGTGATACTTACTATGACCAAGAGGCGTATGGCAATTTATGCGACTGGTGCAATCTTGGGAATAACTTTTTACTTTTTGTATTTTCCTCTGATTACCCATGTGTATAATGAAGTAGTCTATAATAGAGTAGTCTCAGGAAGCATGACTTCAAACGTGTATTTTGAAATGTTGCCAATTATTTTTCCATTAATTGTGGGGCCTGCAATAATTATGGGAATTATTGGAACGGGATTTGCCGAAAAAATATTACTGAAGATTCGTGGGAATAATCAGGAATCATAAATAATTTAATTCCAATTTTGCCAAATCATATTAGCAGATGATTTGAATTACTTTTCTGTTCCTGCTTGCAATGGTGTGGGTCTCGGTAATTCCAAACAAGTTACTGGGTCTGATCGGATTCAAATTATGGAACTAAAAATAACACCACTACAGTTGCAAACCTTGGCAGATTTGAATCCAAAAATTGAACCGCTATAGGTTCACGTCTATAAAGATCTAACGTTAACCAAATAGAATATCATTGAAAAAATCAAATATTGAAAATATTACATGCTCAAAGTCATGTAAGAAGAATTCTTCTTGAAAATTCTCATCGTTCGGATCATGTGAATGAGATTCCATTAGATCTATGGTTGCATGAGGATGAGCCTCTGCAATAGAAAATGAACCTAAAGCAATAAGAGACAACATAAAAATTCCAAAAATTACTAAAGATTTCATATGTTACACTATACTTTTGTAGATTATTTTAACTTTCAAGAAGTTGATCAAGTAATTGTTGGAATGCAGCATAAGGTTGTGCTCCAGAAACCATGGTGTAACCAATTTTTTCATTTCCTATAAAAAATCCTGGGGTACCATTAACACCATAAGACACACCATCATTCAAATCATTTTGTACTTCCTCCAAATACTTTCCAGATTCAAGACAGCTGTTGAAAGTATCAGTATCTGCACCCAAATCTTCGGCATATTGTTCAAATGTACGCACTACATTTTGTTGATCAAGATTTTCCCACATTACCAGGTTTTCAAATAGTTTATCATGGTATTCCCAAAATAATCCTTGATCATCTGCACATTCCGCTGCTAGAGCAGCTGGAATTGCATTTGGGTGAATACTCGGTATTGGAAAATCCCTATAAACAAATTTTACTTTTCCAGTTTCAACGTAATTTTTTTCAATCAAAGGTAATGTTTGGGTAAAAAATCGTCCACAAAATGGGCATTGAAAATCAGAAAACTCAACTATTGTGATAGGAGCATTAGGATCCCCTTTGACTGGATCATCATCTAATGAAACAGAAAATATTGCAGGCGGAAGATTTGATTCTGTTTTATCTATATCTTTTGAATCTTGGATAATAACTTGAGATGATCCCGATGTTTCTGTTCCAACTACATACCCTCCAAGAAAGGCAGAAATCACTGCTGCCACGATTACACCGATAATTAATCTATTCAAAGTTGATTTTTTAATGGTAACAGATTCTGATTCTTTTTTTTCTGATTGTTTTTCCTCTTTTTTTTCTGTATCTTCACTCATATTTTTCATGTAAAATTTTGATGTATATATTCACCCGTCTTTACAATTGTAAAGTGCTTATCTTTAATATCAAAGATGTAAAGCCACATCGGCTAAAAAGGATTGAAAATAAAATCATCAAAAAAAATATTGATCATAGTAGGAATTATCATAATAGGCATTGCAATAGGTTTTGGTTTTAATTCTGATACCCAAGAACCTACTATGTTAGAAGATCCAAGAACAATTGCATGGAATCATGTTCATGGAGTAGGAATTGATCCTGTCGATTCTAGTATTCTATATATCGCTACACATGGAGATTTTTACCAAAGCAGAAATAGTGCTCCTCCAGTAAAAGTCGATAAAGGAAGGGCTGACTATATGGCATTTAATGCCCCTGTTACCAAAGACTCTCCTTTGTATGCTAGTGGACATCCAGCTTCTGGTGGAAATACTGGGTTGATAAAAAGTACTGATGGGGGAGTAACTTGGCAACAAGTTGCAAAAATTTTAGAGCCACCAGTTGACTTTCATGCAATGGCAGTAAGCAAAAATAACCCAGACATGATTCTTGGTTTTGATAGTGGTGCAAGAGGATTCTTCAAGACAATTGATGCTGGAAAAACATGGACTAATCTAGAATCTCCTGAATACATTTCTGCTTTAGCAATATCTCCTAATGATTCTCAATTAATTTTTGCAGGAACAGGAAAAGGAATTTTTAAATCAAGTGATGGTGGAAAAACTTGGGCTCATCTTAAGACATACAATGGATTAATTGTACAGGCATTGGCATTTGATGATGATGGAATCTTATTTGCGTCTGTAGGAACCTTTGGTTTGGTAAAATCTAATGATTTAGGAGAATCATGGGAAGACCTTCAAGACATAGACATTACTGTTACAAGTATAGCTGCTGATTCCAAGAATAAGATTATCTATGTAGGAGGATATTCGTCTGGAGGATTTCAGGAAGTCTACAAACTTTCCTATGATGTAGATTCATTTGAATTGATTGGTACCAACAAAGGACTCAAATAAAATCTCATGAATAAAAAAATATTATTAATAATACCTACTGCAGCTGCTGTAATTGGAATTATCCTCACTACAGATATTTTAGCATTTAATGAGAAACCTTGGGCAGAAATGACATGTGAACAAATGAAGGATTATGCAATTGATCCCAAACATTTCAAACTGAGTGATACTGACCATATGGAATTTCACATGGAGATAGATAAATGCCCTTAGGAAAGTTAAGCGGTTATTGCAATAATAACAAGTAACTATGATATCACGATTTGTATCTAATTTTACATTTGTAAAGTACTGTGATTATCTATATGGTTCACCAATACTAACCATGTCACTCCAAATTGAAGCAAAAAAATCAATGGTCTTAATTTCCTTTGTTCTATTATCATTTATCATTCTTGGCATAGTTTATTCTCTAACAAATGATGTTGCCGTTAGGGCTGGGCAGTCCTTAGAATATCCTTCTTGGCTAGTTATCGCATATCTTGCAGGATTATCAATGATAATTCTTCCCTGTACACTACCATTGGTGTTTATCATAATACCAATGAGCATGGAAAAGGGATACAAAAAAGGTCTTTTGATGTCACTGTTATTTGGAGCAGGCCTTACAATTATGATAACCTCATATGGAATTGGAGTATCTGCACTAGGAAAAACAGCATCGTTGGATCAAGTTTCTTTTCTAATGTTTTTGGTTGCAGGAATTGCTGCATTTGTGTTTGGTTTATCACAACTAAAAATATTCTCAGTTAAACTACCAACTTATTCTGGAACTCCAAAGTTTATTCAAAATAGAGGAGATTATACAAAATCATTTTTGATGGGAGTTTTGTTGGGAAACGCGGGAGTTGGTTGTCCTAATCCAATGTTTTACTGGCTTTTGATATACATTGCTGGAACAGGTAGCTTAGAAATTGGAGCATCGTTAGGTGCAGTACATGGAATTGGGAGGGCAATTCCTTTGATATTGTTATCTGTTTTAGCCATAATTGGAATTAATGCAACAAAATCTATTGTAACAAACAGGATAAAGATTGAAAACATTACAGGATGGATGATGATTGCTTTAGGTGCTTTCTTAATAATTAATGGACTACCAGGAGGTCACCAATGGTATGAAAGCACCATAGTGCACATTGGATGGAACAATGCAGTTTCAATGATCGGATTGCCAGTAGAATTTCATATTGGCCAACATGCTCATGAAAACGTATTTGGATTTGTGATTCCACCATATGTTATTCCTATTTTACTAATTGCTCTAATTGGATTTCCAATAGCGCTGTATATGAAAAAGAAGAAAATGGAGGTGATCAAACCATGAAAGATCCTGTATGTGGAATGGATGTTGATGAAAAACATGATTCTATTACACATAATGGTAAAAGATACTACTTTTGCTGTGCCAGCTGCAAGTGGGCATTTGAAAAAGATCCAAAGCAGTTTGTAAGTGATAAATAATGAAAATAGAAGTACTAACAACTCCCGACTGTTCTAATTGTAGTATAGTTGAAAAGATGCTTGACGAAGCAGGCTTTGAGTATTCTGTTATCGACATAACAGAAAAACCTGATTATTTACAAAAATACCCAATTTTCACAGCGCCTGGTATTGTAATAGACGGAAAGCTTGAATTTACGGGAATCCCAAAGAAAGAAAAGCTTATTGAAAAATTAATGAATAAAAACAATCGTCCAAATGAAAAGTCACATCATTAAATATAGTTAGAAACTAAGTTTGAACATGCCTCATAATCTTGATAAAATTGACATTGCAATTTTAAATTCATTGATGGAAGATGGGCGAAAGTCTTTTCGGCAGATTGGAAGAGAAATTAAAATATCCTCTCCAACCATTCAGGAAAGATATAGAAGATTAGTCAATCTAGGTTTCATAAAATCAATTACTCCTGTTTTGGATTTGAGTAAATTAGATAAGAAAAGTAAAAAACAGATAAAACAGTCTGAACAAAAAAACACTTCAAAACTAACCCTTGATACAAATCAAGGCATTAAAGTCATTTGTGATTATTGTAAGGGATCAGTGGGAGGAAAACCATCAGTGTTAAAATTTGCAAAATATGAGAGGTTTTTTTGTTGCAGTTCATGCAAGATGCTCTACAAAGAAAAATTTGGTGGAAGGATAAGGTCGCTTGAAAACCCAAAAGAATGATATGATTAAATGTGCAGATTGTAGTTGCTTTCCTTCAGAATGCAAAGAGAGCAATTCTCCTAAAGAATGTCCTAATTGTACCTGGGAAGAATGCTGTTGTTGGTCTGCAATTAATTAGTAGACCGTAAAAAAGCGACACTACAGGGACGGTTCCCCATCCGATTCAAACCGTGGGTCTAAGATAATTCCATAAACGGCCTGGGTCCTAGCAGATTCGACTCCAATGGGTGGGAATCGAAGTAATGGTACATTCCACCTCAAAGGCATTAATTATAATTAGATTTTTACGCATCAGTATACATTGATACTTCCCATGCAGTTGGTGTTTGTGCAAAGTTACGATATTCTTGGTATTTTAGCTCAATGTATCTATCTAGAAAGTCAGCGGTGAAAATGTCTTCTAGAAACGCCCTGTCACTTTGTAATGAATCAAGAGCAGCAATAAGAGAAACAGGAAGAGAACCAATCTTGTATTGACGTTTCTGTTCAGGAGTTAAATTGTAAACATTTTCTTTAACGGGATCCCCTGGATCTATCTTTCTCTTTATACCATCTAAACCGGCTAATAGTAACGCTGCTTCAAGCAGGTAGATGTTTGCAGTTGGATCGGGAACTCTGTATTCAATTCTTTTACTTTTTTCTTGGTTTCTATAGTACATTGGAACTCTAATTGCAGCTGATCTATTACCCATTCCCCAACACATATTCACTGGCGCCTCAAAACCAGGTACAAGTCTCTTGTAAGAATTTGTTGTAGGATTGGTAATTGCACATAATGCTGAAGCGTGATCAAGTATTCCTCCAATATAATATCGTCCTATCTGGCTCATTTGTGCAACATTATCATTAGGATCATACATTACATTGGTATCTTTATTCCAGATACTTTGATGTGCATGCATCGCTGACGCATTGTCTCCAAAAATTGGTTTTGACATAAAAGTTGCTACTTTATTTCTTTTTTTTGCTTTTACTCGAACAAAATTTTTTACTGTTACTATATTATCTGCCATTTGAATCATTTCATCATATACAAGATTAATCTCACATTGTCCTGAAGTTGCTACTTCATGATGTTCTGCCTCGGTCTTTATGCCAAAATATTTGTAGAGATCATCAGAAACATCTTTTCGAAATCCACTAAGTGTATCTTTTGGTTGTGCAGGATAGTATCCTTCCTTAAGATCAATCGCTGTACTGATATTGCCTTTCGTCCAAGGTGATTCTTTTGATTCTATAGAATAACCTGAACCACCATAAGAGTGGGTTGCAGCATACGGTGAAGGATAAATATTAATTGCATCAAACACAAAAAATTCAATCTCTGGACCCCAATTAGTATGAGTGAAACCAAATTTTTCAATTTGCTTTGATGCTTTTTGTGCTATGCCTCTAGAATCTCGATTATATCGTGTTTCTTCTAGAGTGTTTCCTTCATAAAGGTCACAAAACATTCTTGCATTTTTTCGATTTACATTATCATCATAATCTGGGGGAAGAATTCTAAAAGTTGAAACATCTGGTTTTAAAATCATATCAGATTGGTTAACAGACTTGAATCCTCGAATAGAGCTTGCATCAAGTTTTTCAAGTCCATTTTTAATATTATCTTCAGAAATTGCATAACTAGGCATTCCTAAACTGCGTAATTCACCAAAAATATCAACAAACCAAAAATCAATAAAAGAGATATTTTCATTTTTAATTTTCTGAATTACCGTTTTTGCATCCATTAACGAAAATGGGAAAGAATATCATTTACTAGTTATCATAAGATTGTTTTAGCTATATAGTAAAGATACATTTTTTGCTTATGTTTTCTTTTTTATACCCAAGATATTCCTCATACAAGTTGTCGAGTCCCTTCGGATAGGAATCTTGTGAAGGGTGTCTAACTAATTTCACTGATCTCTAGCAGAGATTTGGATGGACCTTAAAAATAGAACGCCATAGCTACAAACCTTGGCAGATTTGAATCCAAAAATTGAATTGCTATAGGTTCAAGTCTATAAAGATTGGAACTGTCGCAATAGAATTTCTTTATCCATTACTTGATAAATGGAGAACTCATTCATAATTTATGGAAAAACACACTAAACATCTAGTTCAAATTAGACCCATGAAAGTAATGGACATTCCAAATGTAGTAGAATTACAAAAAATATCTTTTCCAGAGATGGCTTTAGAAGGGGTGATTTGGAAACCAAAACATCTAGAAGCACATTTCAAAGTCTTTTCAAAAGGACAATTTTGTGCAGAATATAAAGGCAACATTGTTGGTTCATGTAGCAGTTTAATAATTAATCTAGAACCAGAATACAAAGAACATACTTGGTTAGAAGCATGTGGAGATAGTTCTTTTAAAAATCATAACCCAAAAGGAGATACTCTTTATGGTGCAGATGTTTCAACTCATCCCAATTACCGAAGACTAGGAGTTGCTACCAAATTATATGACGCACGAAAACAGCTTGCAATTAAGCTAAATCTTAGACGAATAATATCTGGAGGCAGATTATTCAATTATTATGAACATGCAAAAATGTCTCCTTTAGAATATGTTCTAAAGGTTAAGAAAAAAGAGATAAAAGGACCTGTTCTCTCATTTCAACTTCGTAATGGTTTCAAAGTTATCAAAATTCTTCCCAATTATCTTAAAGATGAAAGATCACTTGACTATGCAACTTTTATTGAATGGAAAAATCCGCAATACAGAGAAAAACAATGATTATTGATTGTCATGTGCATGTAAACCAATACGAACTCACACAACATGTTCCAATATTGGACGATAGATTGGAAATGCTTCAAACTGAAATGGCAGGAAATAATGTAGATTATGCAATTATTTTATCATCTTACAAGGTAAATTCTGAAAGGCCTTCAACCAAGCAAATCATTGATGCAATTAAAAAATATGATAATCTTGGTATTGCTGCTGGATTCACAATAGATAACCACACTGACGAGGATTTTAAAAATTATAGACAATGGATCAAAGACGGCCAAATCAAAGCCATGAAAATTTACTCAGGTTATGAGCACTACTACCCTTACGATGAGAGATATCAAAAAGTCTATGATACTTGTGTTGAATTTGATATTCCAGTCATGTTTCATACTGGAGATACATATACTGAGAAAGGAAAGTTGCGATTTGCAAGGCCTCTTAATCTAGATGAGGTAGCTGTAGATAATCCAGAACTAAAGATTGTAATGTGTCATTTAGGAAATCCTTGGATTCAAGATGCCCAAGAAGTACTTTATAAAAACAAAAATGTTTATGCTGACGTATCTGGACTTGTTATAGGGGCTTTTGATCATTATTTTGAAAAGATGATGAAAGATAAAGTTGCAGAGCTAATAAACTATGCAGGAGAGCCACGCTATCTTTTGTATGGTACAGACTGGCCAATTAGTAACATGGATTCGTATCTTAATTTTGTAGCCAAACTCAATATCAAAAAAGAATTTAGAGACAATTTAATGTTCAAGAATTCTAAAGAATTGTTTAAAATTTCATAATTGAATACTCTAACCTACATTATGTTTAACTGAAAGCAAATTATTTTCCAAGTTGGCAAATGAGCCCATTCATATTTGCTAAACTTTGGACCGTAAAAAAGCGACACTATAGGGACGGTTCCCATCCGATTCAAACCGTGGGTCCACAATTATTCCATAAACGGTACTAGGTCTTATCGGATTCGAACTTTCAAAGTAAAACAGTAAATCCCTCTCCGGGGTTCTGAATTTTTCAATTTTGTTAAATCACTTTAAAAGAAACGAATTTATCTAAAAGGAATCATTTCTAAGTAATGAGCAATCCAACAGAAGAATCAAAAGATGTCTTCACAGTATGCAAAGAAAACATTGAAAAATTTTTTAGTGAGATTCAAAAATCAACACCACGATATCTACAATCAGTTGAAGCTTTTCAACAAGATTATGTTGAGGCATGGAAAAACGTAATTAATTCAGCTATTGCACTAGAACAGGAATATGCAAACAAGGCAGGTTTGAATACTAACGTACCAGAAGCAACTCTGAAAATTATTCATGACGTTACCGAACAAGCAATAAAAGCATACCAAGAACAAAATAAGATTGCATTAGACACTACTGAGAAAACAACAAAAGCCTTCAATGCATTCAATGAGAATTCAAAATCATTTGCTTCACTGAATAACAATATAATGTTATCAATAATGTCTGTATTCCAACAGAGAACATAAACTTAGTGTGAATCCATTGCTTTCTTTTTTTTTATTTTCTAAAAATTCTTAATTCGTAAATCACTTTACAATTTAGTATTTTAGTGCAAACTAACAAATCTTCCTTTACTATTGGTACTAGGTTTATGCTTGTGAGGGATGTTCTTCTACCCATTTGACGATATTTAGAATGTCTTTGATGTATTCAGGTTTATCACCTTCTACACTCAAAAACAACATATGATCATTTTTGAGCGGTACTGTAATTCTCTTTATTTTGTCGTATCCTACTATAGCAAATCTTCCTTTTCCAATCTTTGTGGAAAGTTCATCTCGTGTCTTCCAAGTATTTAATGCTCTTTTTAATGTGGACTTTGTCTCTTCAAGAGTTAGTATGTTTTTAACACCATTTCGATAACTATTCCAAAGTATTTTTCCGTCATTGTCACATATGGCTGCATATCTAACGTATTTGTTGGCCTCCATTAACATGCTCACAAGTTTTCCTTCATCATCCAATTGTTGTGACATGTCAATAATTTGTACGTGATTTTAAGACATAAAGTTATCCCCAAGAATCGAGGGAGTTTAAAAATTCTTAGATTCTTAGTACGGATTCTCATGGATTCGAACCTAGAAAATTCTTAATTCTTAGTATAATCAGGCTAGGAAATCGAAACATTTCCAAAGTCATGATATTTATCAAAAGGGATGACTGTAATCATATATTGTATGATTCACTTATTCAATCCATTCATGTATTACAAAAAAGCAAATACGGTAAAGGTAATAAAAAAAGATTAACAGTAATTCAAAGCGCACTCAAACAAGCAAATCCATTGTTTGTGTCTGAAGATAATCAAAATAATGAAAAAACAGCAAAATCAAACAAAATAATCAGTTTTAGAAATATAGAACAGCCAGAGCAAATTCCAAAGATTTTGGAGGAGTTTATGAATGATTTTGAAATCCAATGTCTTGAAAAAAATGGAGCATCTGCGAAAAATTATTCATTATTTTCAGTTACACTTCTTAAAATTATCAAAACTCTAGATACAGACAAAAAAAGAGGTCTATTATCAGCACATGTTATTAACGTGTTAAGCAAGATGTTTGTAAAGTATCCTGTAATATACAAAAAAATAGCAATCAGAGATCCTTTAGGACTTGTATTTGTACTAACAGAACTTGCATTAGATGCAGAAAGAAATCTTTCAAGACCATATGAATTTGACATAACTATACTTCGTCAAATCGTACCATTAATGCAACGATATCATATGAAATTTGATAATGCGCTTTTACAGATCATGGATGAGTTTAACAAAATGCCAAAGTTTCGATTAACAGTATCAATTGGAGAAAGACACAAAGAATTAGTAAAAAAGTTTTTACAATATGGGATAATTCAACTTCCACTTGAAAATAAAATAGCAAGGGCAAAAAATATCATAGAAAAAATACTTTATGAAAAAAATGATACTATCGCATTAGAATATTACATCATATTGAAACTTTGTTATAATGATAAGGAGTTATGTCCGCATTTAGCACAAATTGCAAAATCAAAAAACATGACAGAGAGAAGATTCGCAAATACAATTTTAGACGAGGTTTCAAAACTCTAAAACAATAGATAGTGATTACACTCTCTGGGCATAGTCTACAAGTCTGAAAATTCTTAATTCCTTTTAATCATGGTACGGATCCTAACAGATTCACTAAATCATTTTGAGGTTTAGAAAAATAATCCTTATTGTAATATTTCAAAGAAATTTTCATAACAATTTGGTTTTACTTTGAGTTGGAATTCTACAATATTTTTTGAAAATTTATGTACTATAATCATATGTTTTGGAATATCATCACATTTTTCTTTACATGTCCTGCACATGTATTTCATATCGTATTCTCAGTGCTTTACTGATATAATAGAACCGCTAGCGGCACGGAGACCTCTAGACCCGCTTATTTGAATACAGGGTCTTTTCATCAATTATTTGTATTTACGAACAAAAGCTCGAAATTTTCCTCACTAGTATTTTACTATTCAACATGTATAGGGGAAGCAGATATGAAAAGTAAAAATAAAACAAGACTCTCACTTACTAAAGTACACATCTAACATCGAGAAGATCCTTTAAAATTATTCTATGGTGGAATTAAATCAAAAGAAACTAAATCTGCATATAGAAAAACACTATACGAGTTTTTATTTTCTATTGAAGAGTTCCATGGAACATTTGAGGACAGATCTGTACAATTTGTTGAATTTGCAAAGGAGGAACCAGAGAAGCTAAAACAACTTCTAAAAGATTATGCAATAATACTTAAGCAGAGAACTGAAAAACCTAAACACAGTGAAGAGTACCTAAATCCAAGCACACTACCAAACAAGTTCAAGGGAATCAAAAAATTTCTTAAAATGAACGAAATCTCTATAGAATGGGGAAGCATAGAGGTACTATGGTTCAATTTATCAAAAAAATTAACCACATTGTGGAAAAGAATTTTCTGAGGGAAATGGTAATACATGAATTATTAGTCAATAGTATTTTAGCGATTTTGTAAATTGCCCCTGCAATTGTATGTAGCAGATAACCCCTCTATATCTGATCCTATTCTACTAGGAT
>JAQBHA010000048.1:0-5961 GCA_032128215.1 Nitrososphaerota archaeon
TTTGTGACACAGACAGCTGCATCAACTAGACAACTTTTTGAATATGCATTAAAAAAATTATCTCTCTTTTCTGAAATTTGGGAAAGAAAAATTCTAAGTTCCCATTTTTCATCCCAGATTATTTGCATATTGTTATACTGAATTAGAATATGTGGATTTGTTTCTTTTAAAGAACCATGATGTACTCTTACTATTTCATTTTCAAAATCAATTATAGAATCATTTTCATTTTTATCATCAAAAACTGTTATGTCATATTCACAACAATCAAAACTTGTTTTGTCACTTCTACATCCACCCAGTGATACTGGAAAATCAGTTAGTGAAAGTTTTTCTATTAATTTTTTCATGTCCATAATAAAACTAGGATTCAAATTTTCTATAAAGTAGCCAACTCAGATAGTTTTACCAAAGTATGTAATTCAAAACATTCCTTTAAATTGAGATTTGTTTGTGGTTTTTACCAAGCTCCTGTGGTGTAGTCCGGCTAAGCATACTGCCCTCTCAAGGCAGTGATCTCGGGTTCAAATCCCGACGGGAGCATTTTATTTTTGATGATCTAAAATATTAGAAAAAAGAAAGGGAGTTAATTACTTCCAATTAGAAATATCACACTAGCAGTTGTACTTACATCTTGATCAGATGAGAACACTGGTGTAGATGTTTTGGCAAACGCAACATCAGCAGTTGCATATCCCGCTTCTGCATAAATAGGTGGATATGGAATACCAAACTCTGACAAGGAAATAGCTTTTACTCCAATTATTTTGTGATTAAGGGGTACAAGTGCCTTGTTTGCTTTGGATTCAGCATTTTTTACTGCTTGAGAAATAAGGTTATCCTTTACCTCAAGTTGCTTTTGTGGTGAAAGGGTAAAGTAAACACTGTCAACTCTGTTTACACCAGCAGCAACTGCACTATCGATAACGTCTGCAGCAGAATCCAATTTCAGAGTCTTAACCGTTACAATATTTGAAACTCTGTATCCTATGAGCTCTTGTGTGTATCTACCAGTAACTTTATCCTGGTAGCTGTCATAGATTGGTTGGATATTCAGGCTAGATGTGTTTAGATCGTCTTCACTTATACCTACACTTGTAATTGCACCAATCACACTTGTCATTAGATTGGAATTTGATTCAAGAGCTTGTCTTGCGGTTTTTTCTTGTGTTTCAACTCCAAATTGGATGACCAGTAAATCAGGATCAACTGAAGTAGTTGCAGTTCCAGTTACCGAGATTACCTTTTCCCTTGAAGGAAAAGGAGTTGTCTCCTGTGCTGTCGCTTGATTATCTATTTGGGTTAGACTAACAGCAAACCCAAGTACTAGAACAATACCGGTGATTACTATAAAGTCAATTTTTCTGTTCATGGGTTTGAGAAATTGGCTTGGGTATATATGAAATACGAATAATTGATTCGAATCATTTCATCGAATAGAATTTAAAATTTTCCTTTAAATAAGAAACAATCCATTTGTATGCATGGGATTAAGGGATCTATCGCTAAAAGAGGAGTACAGGTCTGATAGAGAGGATCTTATTGAGGAATTTTTCATTCCATGTCTTAATAATTGTATAGAATACGACAGGGCAATTGAATACGCATCACTTAAGAGTCTTACAGGATATTATTTTGGTTTGAATAATTTTTTGAGTAATAACGTGCAAATTAGAATCGTAACTGGACATAGATTAAGAACATCAGATCTAAATGTTTTATCAAAACTTTATACTAAAAATAATGGCATGTTCTCTCTTAACAGAAATCTTGCTTTAGAAAAAAAATATCCAGTCTTGAACGAAATGATTAAGACCAACAAACTCAAAATAAAAATTGCAATGCCAAATTCCGAAGAGGTTAATGGTTCCTTTGATGAGAAAATTGGAATTTTCCATGATGAAAATGATGATATGGTAGCATTTACAGGAACCTCCAATGAAACATTTGATCCTCAAAATAGGAATTTTGAATCAATTGATGTTTTTACCTCTTGGAATGATAAATCAAGAGTAGACATTAAGACTAGAGATTTTGAAAATTTGTGGCTAAATACGACAAAGAATATTACGGTTTATGATTTTGATTATGCAGTAAAAAATAACCTTCTTAATTATTCAGCAGAATGGGTCCTTAACGTATCATAACTCAAAACTTAAAGTTATTCGCATCCATTCTTTCCTTATTTTCTAGAAAATTCATTTTAGATATTTTATAGTAAATTACTTCCCCTCTTCTTTCAATTACAGCTATTATGGGTTCTTTTCCCATCTGGGTAATTTGCTCAATCTTTTTTTGAAGCTGGCCAATTTTTTCTTGCTTACCTTCATTGAGTCCAAATACTAAATATTTTGCACCTTTTTCACCAAAGTCCCCTCTTTCATAAACACGAAAATCTGAGCCAAATCCAAACCCATCTTTTACTGTGTATCCTCTAGTTCGTAAATCTCGATAAATTAGAAATTTTGTTAATGATTCTTCATCTGTTTTTATACATGTCTGCATCAATAAATCAAAATCAATTCTCTTTTTTCCTTTTGAAAGTTTTAGTTTGTCGCAGTATAGAAGATAAAGGGATTCAAAAGGTTTGAGAAAAAATTCTTTCTTGTTTAGTTCACCATATCCTTTTTGTTCAAGGCTCTGTTGCATGACCTTATCAGTTATCAGAGTTTGATCTTGGACTAATTCCCCTTCAACCTGTGGTTCAGAATCTATGGACATAAGGAAAGATTATAGGATTCCATATATGGGTGCGTCGAATCTAAAATCCATCAAAATTATGTTTTAAAGACTAACCGTTAAAATATGGGCATCCTAACTTAGCTTTTAACGGTGATTTGATGCACGGCGCAAATTATAGAAGAGGAAATGGTCAGCCCTATACTAGAAAAAAGTACATCAAGGGTAAACCCCAGATAAAAATTGCAAAATTTGAAGGTGGAAAACCAGGAGATTATGATTACAATGTGCAATTATTGTTAAATGAAAAATTGCAAATTACTCATACAGCTATAGAATCTGCAAGGCTTGCAGCAAACAAAGCAGTAGAAAATGTAGCAGGCGAAACTGGTTTTTATTCAAAACTTCGAGTCTATCCTCATATATTATTAAGAGAAAATAAGATGATCGCAGCAGCTGGTGCAGACAGATTACAGGAGGGTATGAGACGAGCCTTTGGAAAAGCACTGAGTTTAGGGGCTAGGGTGAGAGCAGGTCAATGCATAATGGAAATGCATGTTAAAAAAGAACATCTTGAATTGGCTAAAAAATCTATGAGGGGGGCTTGTGTAAAGTTACCTGGAACTCCTACAATCAAAGTTATTCCATTAAAAAAATAATTTATTAGAGTTTTTCAAGAAATTCAGATTGTCGTTTTTTTAAAATATTTAAAAATTCCAAAAATTCTTGCTCTGTAGGATCTCGTTTTAAAATTCTCCTACATTGGTAAAAAAAAGAGTTGTATAATCTCCCAATTATTATGCCAAAGGCAAAAGCGTTATCTTGTACAGAAAGTTTATCCAGTGATTCAGTAATTTTTGTAATTTCATCTAGTCTATCAAATGTTGCGTCAATCTTTTGTTCTATAGTATCTTGAAGTTTATCATTCACACTTTAGATAGGATCACCTAAGATTAAAAACAATCTAGGAATTAACAGTACGCTTTAATATAGAAAATTAAATTTACCGATTGAGCAGTTATAGTATAGTTTGGTTATTATGCGAGCTTGCCAAGTTCGTGGCCCGGGTTCAAATCCCGGTAACTGCATTCATTTTTTTTAAAATTTTAGAGAATTTAGATTTGTGGGTTTTCCCCAGCCTTTAATCCTCGTTTAATTACCTCTAGAGCGTTTGTTGCTTTCTCAGGTTTTGGAAGTTGAATCATAAAGACATTTTCTTGACCAACTTGAGAATGCGGGGAGGATAATGCTAGCATAGATGTTTTTGCCAATGATTCAAAAAAGTCTAGCGAATTATTTGCGTAAAGGAGTATTTTTTCATGAAGATCACAATTAGAAAAATCTAATCTAATTTCCACAAAAACGTTTCCCAATCCATTTTGAAGAATATTTAGATTAGTATCTACTGATACTGGTCTTCCTGCAATCTTATCCATTATTTCAGAAAATCTTCTTTCCGTTAAAATTATGCACGGAACGGTGTGACTGCTATAGTTGAATACTGTAACACTCTTGTGTACTTTGCTGAGAAGTTTTTTTAATTCATCTTGTGACATTTTCTATTCCTTTGTTAATTTTGGAATGACGTTATCGCCCATCCTAAATAAGAATGGCGTAATAAAAGATGTAATAATTGAAATTACGCCTATTAGTGGGAAAAGAAAGGCACTAACTGCTCCTGCATCTATTCCTGCTTTAACAATGACAATAGAAAATTCACCTCTTGGTGCTGCAAGGGCAAATGCAGAATGAAGCGATTTTTTTGTTGATTGTCTAAATAATAGATTTCCAAGCATATTGCCTCCAAATTTCATTCCTATCGCTACTACGATTAATGCGAGTGCTATCCAGATAAACTGTTGAAGTTGACCAACATCCATGAGTGCCCCAACTGATACAAAGAAAATAGCAACAAACATGTCTTTGATAGGACTAGATAACATTTTAGAAACTTCTGATGATTTTGATTCTGCCACTAAAACTCCAGCTAAGAATGCACCAATTGCAACAGATAATCCCACCACATTTGCAAGTAGGGCATACCCAAAACATACACCTAAAACACTCAGTAATAGAATCTCTCTATTTTCTGCACTTGCTACCTTATCAATTAAAGGCGGAATTACCTTAGTTCCAATTGTAAATGTGCCTATAAGTAATCCTGCAGCTACTCCTACTACAAGTATAATATTTTCTAATGAAACAGTTCCAACTAAAGCGACCGATTGTAGAGTTGAAATTAGAATTACTGCAATAACATCTTCAACAATTAAAATTCCTAAAACTAGTATTGATGACTCTTTTTTTATTCTGCCCGATTCTTCAAATATTTTGACAATAATGGCAGTACTGCTGATAGATAGAGCAGCTGCAATAAAAAGCGAGTCCATGAAATTAAGACCCATTAAATTTGCAGCATAAAACACGGCGCCCAGTGTAGAAAACAGACCAATTGTCCCAATCCCTATTGATAACTTTCCTATTGAGCGAATTTTTGCATATGGAAATTCAATTCCTATTACAAAAAGTAATAAAATTACTCCAATTTCAGCAAATAGGTTTAAAGCTGATATGTCAGAAAGTATTGCAACACTTTCTAGCCCCTCAGATGGTGGATTGCTCTCTGGTAGAATCCATGCCCATAGAGGAGAAAGAGGACCAATTAACATTCCAGCAAAAAGATATCCAATGATTAGTGGTTGTCTAATTTTGAAAAAAGCAAGTGTTACTATTCCTGCTACAATCATAATAATTGCAAGATCTGTGACAAAAGTGGTATGGGGAAGCTCAATTGTACTTATTTTATCCACAAGGCTGAAAAGTCCTCCAGATAGGGAATCATGCAAGCCGTTTTGTGTTTCAGCTTGTAGAAAAAAATTCTCCATCTAATCGTAGTATTTGCTTTCATTTAAAAAGCCATTTGAATTCGAGTCCAGTTTAGGAGAATTAGAAAATAGGAATTAAAAATGATGGAAAAATAATTGTTCTTTTATAAAAGTTCGGCAATTTTGCAAAAAACTACCTAGTTTTGTATAGTCATACCTAAAAGTTGATTTTTAGCAATATTAAAAATGAATCAAAGATTAATAGGGAAATTTTGAAAGTATCTACCGCAGAGTGATGAGTAGGTCATCTGAAACTAATGTGGAAATATGACCTGGGATATTTAAAGAATTTTGTCAGATTTTTGGAATGAGTAATTTTTAGGGTCAGATACCAAAAAGAATGCAAATTATAAAATTACATTTTGGTTCCCTCGGTCAATATCTTTTTGCAAGGATT
>JAQBHA010000049.1:0-13922 GCA_032128215.1 Nitrososphaerota archaeon
TTTTTCATCAATTCGTTTCCAGGGGATTGTTCTAAGATATTGTACACTGTCTGAATGGCAGAAACGTTTTTTCTTTCCATTGCTTCCAGACCCTCTTGAGTCCAACCAATTGCTGGTCCTAATGCAACTTGGCAGGTTTTAATTTTTCCTTCTTGTATTTTTTTATCAAAAGTTTGAAAAATTGCATCATCGTGAATGTGATTTAGTTTAGGATTATGCAACCCGTAAACATCTATGTAATCTGTCTGAAGACGCTCTAAACTATTATTCAAAGCATGATCTGTAAATTCTGCATCAAATCGTTGCGGCAATTCTTTATGTCCAATTTGATCTACTTTTTCAAAATCATACCCATATTTTGTTGAAATGATAATTTCGTTTCGCATTCCTTTAAAAACCTCGCCAATTAGTCTTTCACTTTTTCCTTTCCCATACATATCACCAGTTTCAAAGAAATTAATTCCCAAATCATATGCTTTTTTTAACATACGCTTGGCTTCATCCTCGTCAATTTCTTTACCCCACCAATTTAGAGCAATTGTCCATGCACCAAATCCAATCTCCGAAACTTTGATTCCACTTTTTCCTAATGGTTTGTATTTCATTTCACAATCTCCGTGAATTTTTGAAATCTTGAATCAAGTTCTGTATCGCTCAAAACAGGTTTTCCTCCCTCAATTTCTGCATTTATGTTTATCCAAGATTTGCACCCATGGTATTCAGATTTTATAGGAATTTTAAACTCTGGCACTTTGAAAACTTTGAGAAAAACTGCTTTGATTGGCTTTTCAGGCATCCAATTCATTCTCTCTTTAATGTAAGATTCACTCCAAATATGAAACGGTGATAATGCGTCAATTTTTTCTTGTGATTTTATATCTTCCTCGTGTAAAACTTCTGCATAAGAAGTAATTTTGTTATACTCATTATCTGAGGGATTTTGTTTTACAATATCCAAGTAAGAATGAAATTGTGGTTTTAGATTTTTAATCTCTTGATGTTCAAATGTTGGAAATAAAAGAAATTTCTTTGATTCAATAATAAATCCAGAAGCAGTTTCAAGAATACCACCTTTTCGTAAAATTACTGTTTGTTCTCTATTTTCAAGGGCATACACCACAGTTGCCCATTCTTTTAGTGCATCCATTATCCCATACTTGATATTAAAGGAATAATATCTTTTTTAACACAAACAATCATTGGTGTGTCTACTGCTACATATTTTGAAACTTGTGTTCCTCTCAAATCCATTATGAGATTTTGAAATGCATGAAGATCATCTGTTTCAAATGCCAACATAAAATCTTCATCATGAATTCCAAAAGAGTAAGTTGTGTTAAGAACTACCTGTGGATAGCTTTTACCTACTTCGATATGCTCTTCCATTAATTTTTGTCTTTGTTGTACCGGTAAGAGATACCATTCTCTTGTTTTGGTAAATGGGTAAACTATAACATATTGTCGGGCTTCTTCTCCTGCAATAAAAGAAGGAACTTTTCCTGTTTTTGCATAAATTGAAGGCCTTGTAGATGAAAGGTAAACATGCGATGGTGTGATATATTTTCCAAAAACAGTTAGGTATAGTTTTGATATAGCAGTTTGAATCTCTTCTAATGATTCTGCTGCAAACCAGAGTAAAAAATCAGCATCATCTCGTAATCCTAGCGTTGAATATGATCTAAATCTTATACCGGAATTCCCAATAATATTTTCAACCTCTTTTGCAGACTCTTCTTTGGCTAGATCTGCCATCCATCTCCATTTCGGATCAACTTTAAAAAATGAGAAATTAAAATAGAATTTTTTTTCTGCCTCTGCACTCGATTCCATGGATATCTCTCTAACTTATGTGAATAAAAAAGTACTCCTAGTTTTCATCCTAATACTTTAACTATTTTTTTTCGTTTCTATACCCTAGTGCGCAGTACTGCCAAGATAAACTACTAGTTTATGGAAATTTTTATGATGCAGGTTGAGTTTCTAAGATCCACTCGTATCCCTTTTTCTCTAACTCTGCAGCTAAAGTGGCATCTCCACTTTTTATTATCTTTCCATTAGAAAAGACATGAACAAAATCTAATTTATCAAGAAAGTTTAGGATCCTAGCATAGTGAGTAATGATAATTGTAGTAGAGTCTTTTCCAGAAACTTGACTGATTGATTTTGCAACGGCTTGTACTGCATCAATGTCTAATCCGGAATCGGGTTCATCCAAAATTGAAATTTTTGGTTTTAGTACCGCCATCTGCAATACTTCAGATCTTTTCTTTTCTCCACCAGAAAATCCCTCGTTTAGATATCTTGCTAAAAAATCATCTTTTAATCCAACAGCATTAATATTTTTTTTCAAATAATTTTGAAATTCTCTTACAGTGATGAATACTTCGCGATTATCTCCTTGCAGCGCTTTGCTTAGAGCATTGTACGACGTTCTAAGGAAATGTGAAAAACCAACACCAGAGACTTCAGTTGGATACTGGAATCCTAGAAAAAGACCTTTTTTAGCTCGCTCATGAGCTTTTAATTTCAAAATACTTTCGCCATCAAGTAAGATATCTCCTTGGGTCACTTCATATTTTGGATGTGCAAGAAGTGTGTATGCTAATGTACTTTTACCAGACCCATTAGGTCCCATGATTGCATGAACTTCGCCTGGGCCTGTTTTTAGATTAACTCCTTTGAGTATTTCTTTTCCGCCAATTTTTACATGAAGGTCTTTTATTTCCAGAATTGCCATGAAATTAATTCTCTTTTTAGCTATATAATACAGGCGAATTTTAGCTTCTCCTAAGACATTATTCTGAATTTATAGAATTATCATTAATTGCTAAAAAATAAAATAAGAGGGGGGTGGATTAGATTTTGGCTAGTGATGGTCTAAGAGTTACGCATAATTTGTAACAAGTTAGAATTTCTTTACATCTGTTACGAATTGTAACTTCTGTTACTCCTGCAACGCTTGAAACATCCCGTTGGAGGACATTTTGACCAAGCAATATCGATGCAACATAAAGATATGCTGCTGCGATACCATTAGGAGCCTTTCCATCAGCAAGGTTGCGATTTTTAGTTTTTTCTGAAATTTCTAATGCAAGTCGTTCGACTCGTACATCTGTTTTTGTTAGATTTGCAATTTTAGAGATGTATCTGTCCATTGTTACAACAGGTGCTGAAGATACTCCTAACTCCATTACCATAGTTCTATAGTATCTTGCGGCTAGTTTGGTTTTGGATTTGAGATCTTTTACTGTACTGATTCCTGCACATATTTCTTCAAGTGATCTGATAACGTCACATTGTTTGCATGCCATGAAAATGGTAGCTGCTGAAATGCTTGCGACTGATTTTCCTTTGACGTCAACTTTACCATCTAGATTTCTATAAATCATCGATGCAGTCTCAAGTACATTTTTTGGTAGGGTAAGAACTTTACACGTTTCTCCAATTTTTTCTAGTACACTTGATAATCTTCTTTCTCTTGGAGATGAGACTCTTACTCTTTGTTGCCATTTTCTTAGGTTGTTCATTTGGTTTGCTACATCAGAACTAATCGATTTACCACTGAAATCTCTGGTGCTTATGGAAATCTCGGTTGTAATCCCCAAATCATGTTGAGAATATGTCGTTTGGCCTGTTGCTCTTGCTAATTTCATTTTTTCTTCTAAACTACTGCTCCTAGCTTCTGGACCATAGTCTGCCATTTGCTGTGCAACGACTACGCCGCAGCCCGAACAAATCCTTTCACCGTTCTGAACATCATCAATTAATGATGAGTCACATTCAGGACAGCATTTTTCTATTTCAATTGTGTTCATTTCGTTTTCTCCGTAATTTTTTATATTTTTTTACAGGAGAATCTGCGAGTGCAAAAACTTTTTTGCCAACGTATTTTTTTATGTTGTTTGTCAACGGAATGGCAGATGCATATGGTTTTCCAATTGGACCTATCATCTCCGTAACTTTTGCTAACTTACTACTACTTTTGTCACAAATTATCTGACCTTCTTCCAAAGTTTGTGAAAGTCTTATGATAACTCTGCCACTATTGGCCAAATGCATAATTTCGCCTACCTCCTGCAATTACAGCTCAAACTGTTTTGTTCTTATCATAGACTTCTGTCAACTTTACTTTAGCTTGAAGCTAGATTGAATATTATTTAGACTGCTTTGCTCTTTTAGAAACTAATTTTTCAGAAATTTTATTTAGGATTTTTGTTTTTGGTCCATCTTTTGGTAATATGATATATCCTGATCTGACATATGGTCTTTTTGGAAATCTAACTTTATCATTTGATTCAGTAAGTTCTAATCCTGCTGATTTTGCAGCTTCGATTAATTCATTTAATGATGGATCAAAAATACATTTTTCTTTTGGAAGTTTTCGTCCTTTATCACGTGGTAATGTCTTGTTAAAATAATCAAGCCAGACTACGACATGTTCGTAATCTTTCATTTAATCACTTTATGAGAATTGCGTTAACTGCACCGTGTTGTCCTGGTTTTGAAACAACTCTACACTTTCCATCTTCAGTTTCAAGAATTGCTCCTTTACAAATTACACCACGTCTTTGATAATCACTGTTTGTTGGATTTTCTAAAACCTTTAAAATTTTTGTTTTCTTTACTTTGGAATTTGGAATTGCTAAATTTACAAAGTCGATTGTCTTTAATGCAGTTTTTTGAATATTTCCGCGTACTTTTCTGGTAACAGTAATTGCAGGACCCATTAATGCTTCATTAGGATATCTATCAATTTCATATTTTCTTCTAGTACGTAATGGATGTCGTCTTCCTCCCGTAATTTTACTTGTTGCCAAATTCTCTAAAGATTTTCGCATGTATTGCGTTTGAACTACTCTAATTTATACAAAACGCAAAATATCTTATCTAAACTACGTTTTCAAAGAATTTATCTAGATTTTCAAGAACTAAGCCTGTGTGGCAACAGTCTGTGCTGAGCTGGAATTAGCTGTAGCTGGTGAAGAGATTGAACTAGCAACAAGGGGTGACTTTCTTACCCTTTTGAATAGTTTTTGTTTTAGTGAATCAGTATCCCCCTGAATTCCAAAATATTTTTGAAATTTTGTTGTTGTAGAATAGATTTTCAATCTTCCAACATTTTGATTTTCTATGTAATCTAGCTGACGTAATTCCTTAAGATGTAAGTACACTCCTGAACCTCTTGTCTCAACAAGTTGCTTAGATGAGATTGGTTGCATGTAAGCAATGTACGAAAGAGTTTTCAGAGTTGCATTTGGTAAAATTGGTTTTGAGGCATATCTTCTAATTGTTGAGCTATACTCTGGTTTTAGCTGAAATACGTAAGAATCATCCGGCAAGGTTACAATTTCTATTGCCTTGAATGCCCCCTTTGCCTTTTTCATTATGAGATTGAGTAAATTGAGGGTTTTTGTTCTCGATTCTGTGCCTGATGCTTTGATCAAATCCTCTATGCTCAAAGGTCTGCCTGCGGAATATAGGGCAGCCTCGATTCTAGCCGTTGCCTCATCATCATTTTCGATTTTAACCATTTATTCACACATCTGCTAGAATCTACTTAAAAGAATCCTTTATTCATCTTTGATTATGTTGTAAATTTCTCTTTGATAAGGGTAATTTTTATATCATCTTCAATTTGTTCGAGTTCAACCTTTTGATCCCTTGCAAGAAACAGAATGGCAAAAAAACATCTTATTGAGTCAATAGTATCAAGATCTTTTATGATATCTTTTAACATTCCAGCCCCCACAGACTTTATCTTGTTTGTAATAAGTTCCTCATATTTACCAATGATATTTTCAAGTGAAATAAAATAATCCTTAAAGTCAGGTGCGTCAATTGGCTCAAAATTTAATTGCTTTCCTTTTTGTGAGCTAGGATTTGCAATTGTCCCTATGAGGTTTTCAAGTAAATTCAAAAGCTCATCTAATGTTACTGGATAAGTTGACTCATGACGATAAGGCATATTAATTAAATCAATATCTAAATCAACTCTTTGAGTTAACGGCTTTTTTTCCATTGCAGCTTTTTGTAATGCAAAAATACTTTCTACTTTCATTCTATGAATTAACGATGACGATAGAGCTGCCATCCCTGCTACCCTCAAGTCCTTTTTCCCAGTTTGGTTTAGAATTTGAATTAATAATTCTAAAATCTGAATTATATTAATTTCCCAAACATCTTTTTTTGTAATATTAGCTGGGTTAAAGAGAATATTTACCGGTGCCTGGGATATTCCTGCTTTTGTCTGGTCTTCGCTCACAAATTTTTAAAGTGCTTATTTAATAATATCTATGCGCTCTATTTTTTTATTGTTCTCAGTCAACTCTTATATTATAACTAACAAAAAGAAGACTAGTTGAAAGCAGCAAGAATCGTCGAACCAAATAAACCTCTCGAAATATCTGAAATAGAAATTCCTGAACCAAAAGAAAATCAAGTTATAGTCAAGGTAAAAGCAGTCGGTGTATGTCACAGTGATTTACATTTATGGGAAGGTGGTTATGACCTAGGCGATGGCTCTTTCATGAAAGTAACTGATAGAGGAGTAAAATATCCTGTAACTCCAGGTCATGAAATTGTAGGCTCTATTGCCAAAATGGGAAGCACAGTTACAGGTTTTTCTGAAGGAGACGATGTTCTAGTTTATCCGTGGATAGGAGAAGGAACCTGTCCTGCATGTAAGGCCGGAAACGAAAATCTTTGTGATTCCCCCCAATCTCTTGGAGTTTTTCAAGATGGAGGATATTCAGAACAAGTATTAGTCCCCCACTTCAAATACTTGGTAAAAGTTTCTGGAATTGATTTAGAACCTGCAGCTTCACTTGCATGCTCTGGACTTACTGCATACACTGCAGTAAAAAAAGCAAACATGAATTCACCTGAATATTTAGTAATTATTGGCGCCGGTGGATTAGGATTAATGGGAATACAAATTGCCAAAGCAATTACAAAATCTAAAGTAATCTGTGTTGATTTAGATGATAAAAAATTAGATGTTGCAAAAAAAATGGGGGCTGATTTTGTTATAAACACCAATGTTATTGGATCTGTTACAACCGGATCTGGAAATGCTGTGCAAAAAATAATTTCGATTTGTGGTAACAAAGGTGCTGACAGTGTTATAGACTTTGTAAATGCTCCACAAACTGCCAAAACTGGAATTGCAATATTGCGCAAAAGAGGAAATCTAGTTTTAGTTGGACTCTTTGGAGGTTCGATAGAACTATCATTAGTAACAATTCCTCTTAAAGCAATTACTATCCAAGGAGCATACACTGGAAATTATAATGATTTTGTAGAATTAATTGAATTAGCAAAGAAGGGTAAAATTAAACAAATCATATCGGAAAGATATTCCCTTGAACAATCAAATGAAGCACTTGAAAATCTCAAACAACGTAAGATTATTGGACGAGCAGTAATTACCCCGTAAAAGCTACATATGGATTCCTTGGATGTTCAATTCGAACTACAATAATATAATATAAAACAAATCGAGAGCAAATCTATGGCTGAGACTAAGAAAAAACTAGATTACGACTTGGCCTTTACACATCTTCAAAACAATCAAAACATTACCGCTTACAACCTTTTTTTAAACTTGGCTGAAAGTCAAAAGAAAATTGATACTCTAAAATCTGCTGTTTTATTCATACTTGCAGGTGAATGTAAACACCGTCAGAATAAAGATAATTCTAATGAAATACTCGAAGCAGGAAAATCATTCTTAAATTTTACTAAAAATGAAAACAATTACAATATAAAAAATGCCTATTTGTGTGCAGCAAGATGTTTTCTTAAGGCTAGAAATTATGCTGAAGCAAAAAAAGCATTTGATAAATCAAAAAAGCTTCAGGTCTTTCAAACTGAGACTGTTAGACCTGTAGTGATTGTTGATGATAGTAAATCAGTAATAATTAAACTTCAAAATTATTTAAAAAAGCTTGGATATAATGATATTATAACATTTGAAACAGGTACGGAAGCAATTAAAGAATCCCAAAAATTAATCAAATCTTCTAAAAACCCTATCTTTTTACTTGATATGGGTTTGCCAGATATAGATGGAGATGTCATAGCAAAAAAAATTCTTGACATACAACCCGATTCACAAATTATTCTTATCACCGCTGATGAAAAAACAAGTAAGCGAGTAACCAAAACAATTAGTTCAGGAGTTACTGCATTTATTCAAAAACCATTTACAATTAACGATTTGAAAGATGCAATGAATACTGCTGAATCCGAATCTTCAATTCTATAATAACAGTAAAGACATATTCAACAAGTTAACATTTTGAATATCAAACTTATTTATTCTATAATCAATTACTTGCTCTGAAAATTTTTCAATTATTTTTGAAGTTGCGTTTTTTGCTCCAGAGTCAATTCTCATTACAACTAGCATATTCCACTCTCCTTCAAGATTTGCTACCAAAAGATAATCCGGTTTATCAATCACATGTTCAGTTATTGATTTTTTTACCATTTCTAAGGATTTTGTAGGCTTAAACTTCATGAAAAGCGCTTCATATTCATTTGTTTCAGAAACATCTGAAAGTACGGCCTTGTATCCTTTTATGATGCCGCTTTTTTCTAGCCGTTCTATTCTTTTTCTGATGGTTCTATCAGAAACATCATGCCCGGATTTTCTTAATTCATTTGCTATTTCCTTTGAGGGAGTACGGGCGTTATTATTTAAAATCTCAATAACCTTTTGATCTACTTTATCAAGGTTAGACCACGCATCACTGCTCATGAATCTAGGTATTTTTTCAATGCTATTGAATATTTGTTTGTACGCAGCATGCGAAGGACTAGTCTAAAAAACTCAATTTCATGACTAGCTTGTTATTAAAGAGTTCGAATTCTAAGGGATTTCTACAAAAATAAAACGGAACTTTTTTGCCCACTCCCCTTTTAGATATCTAAATCTCTTTAATGAACGAAAGCGAATTTTGAATAAATCCAAGATTTTTGTAAAAAATATGTGATTCCTTTCTTGTGTTACCAGACTCTAATCTAACTCTATGACATTTTTTCTCTTTAGCAAGATTTATGCATGATTCAATTAACTTTTTCCCAATTCCTTTCTTTTGATAATTTTCAAATACAACTAATTCAGGAATATACATTTCATTTTCTTTATGATTTAGTCGTAAAAGAAATACTATACTTACCATGCCAACAATTTCAACATCATTATGTTCTGCAATTAGAATTTCTTTATCTGAATCCTTTAGGTATTTTTTTACAAGTTTTGTAAAAGTATCGACATCTGAGTCTTTTTTTGCTCTTGGTCGACCTAGCTCATAAAGAAGTCCCAGAACCATTGGGATATCGTTAGCCTTAGCTTTTCGTATCTTCAGGTTTTCCATGAAAAAGAAAAGTAGTTACTACCTTTAAAATTTAAATGGGATTAAAAAATTCTTCACTATAGTAATCAGTTTTTTGCTGGTAAATTTCATCTTTTAATTAGTTTGATTCGCTTTTTCGTGTATATGCAATTATGAATGCTACTCCCCCGCATATTACTCCAATTCCCAAAAGACCAATAAAGGCACCAATTGGTTCTATGAAAGAATCCATTATTGCCAAGTTTTGTTTTCCTAGTGTACCTTCAGTAAATAGTGAAAGCACACCTGTTCCAGCCAACCCTGCAAATATCATATACAGCATTGCACCAGCCCCTCCCACATTCATTCCAATTAGATGAATCCATGCCAAAGCCTTCAAACTTCCAGAAAATTTTCTTTTTAAATTAATTTCAAGATGATTATAAAATAGTCCTGTTACAGCTATTGCTACAACTATTATCAGGTACAATATTATTCCAACAAAAAACCATTTTGCTGTTCCCTCAAATGTATTGGAAAGATATTGAATTAAATTAATTTCAGTATGAGTGGCTTGAAAACCAACGATTACAAATGACATTATAGTAATTATTCCGCCTTGAATAATAGCTGAAATTATGAATCTGTCTATCCACTTTATGTTTATAGTTTCCATACAATCTTATTGATTAGTTTGAGAGATAAAAAGTGAGATTATGATAATGATTTAAAGTTTGAATGCAAAAAATTTCACCAATTATAGTTTTTATCTATAATGCGTTTTTTGATCACAGATATTAATTGTAAAAATATAGTTTTAGATAGAAATACCCTTATCTGATTTTAGACTTTTGTATCTATTTCTTATGGTTACTTCAGTAACATTTGCTGCCTCTGCTATATCCCGCTGGGTCAATAGTTCCCCATTTTTAACACAAGACAAATACAATGCAGCTGCTGCAAGCCCCATAGGATCCTTTCCTGCAGATTCATGGCTCTCTTGGGCTTCTTTGAGAACTTTGGATGCACTACGTTTTGTTTTTTCTGAAATTCCTATCTTGCTTGCAATTCTTGCAACACATTGAATTGAATTTACCACTGGCATCTTTAGGTCTAGCTCTCTATGTAATAGTCTGTAACATCTAGCAATGTCTTTTCGTTTTATGTTACCCGCATCTGCAACGTCTTTTAATGTTCTAGGTGTTTCAGTATCTCTACAAGCAGCATAAAGTGCAGCTGCAATTAATGCAGAAATTGATCTTCCACGTACTAAGCCTTTATCCAAAGCTTTTCTGTAAATGTATGCTGCTTTTTCTAAAACATTTGCAGGAACTGAAACTTTGTCTTTTAATTTATTTAAATCGCTAAGAGCTTGTCTCAAATTTCTATCAACAGGAGCATGAACTTGACTTCGACTATCCCAAGTTCTAAGCCTCTCAATTGTACTTTTCATAGATGTTGAAAGAGGTTTTCCTGATGCATCTTTGTTTAGAGGATTAATTACAGTAGACAATCCCATATCATGTATCATAAGAGAAGATGGTGCACCAGTTCTTGCAGGGTCTGCACCGCCATCTTTTTGAAATGATCTCCATTCAGGGCCAGATTCTTGAGATTTTCCATCAAGCACATATCCACATTTCCCACAAAACTGTTCACCTGTTACTTCGTCAGTTAGAAGAGCATTCTTTCCACATCTTGCACATGATGGAGTATCCATTTAGAAAGTCATCCCATTTTTTTTAAAATTCATACATGAAACATTAAAAGTAATAGTATATTCGGACATAATTTAGGAACATTTCTCAGCTATATGAAGGATGAGTATTTTCATAGAATTAATGTAAAAAAAATTGTAATCTAAACACTAACAGTAATTTCAGGTTGAGACATACCACCATAACCAGAATCAATAGTTTGTTTAGGATTTAAAGTGGTATCATGATGACATGCCTTGTTACAAACAGGGCAGAATTTTCTATCAAGTACAATGCATTGGCAAATATGATTTTTCACATAGGCTTGGGCTGCTTGATTCCATTCCCCAGTACCATTGCAGTACACACAAAAATTCGTAGAAGAAGAGCCGGTCCCTTTACAAAAATCACATACATCTTCAGTCATATCTTACCGTCACTGTTGGGGGATGAATCAATATATTTGGAGAGGTAAACAGATGAAAATCAAATAAAGCTTTTAAAATATCCCAAAATACAACTATCATCATGAAGCAAAAGGCAGCATCTCGCAGTATCAAAATATTGGTAGCTAAATTAGGATTAGATGGTCATGATAGAGGAGCTCTAGTATTATGCAGAGCATTCAGAGATGCAGGAATGGAAGTTATCTATTCAGGACTTTTTGCCACTCCAGATAGAATTGCACAAATTGCAGAAGATGAAGACGTGGATGCAGTTGCAATGAGTTTACTAAATGGAGCACATGGAACACTTTTCCCAAGAGTAGTCGAGAAGCTAAAAAAGAAAGGAATCAAAGATGTTTTGATAGTGGGTGGCGGAGTAATTCCAGACATTGATCATGCAGATTTAATTAAATCAGGAGTTGATCATGTATTTGGTCCAGGTACGCCACTATCAACAATCATTGATCATATCACAACTGGTGTATCTAAATTAAGAAAAATATAAGAAAAAAGGTTATTCTGTGGAATCAGGCCACATCATTTTGCGCATTTCTTTACCAACTTTTTCAATTTGGTGTTCGTCATATACTTTCATGTGTTTATCAAATGCATCTTTGCCGTTTTTCTGATATTCAGAAATCCACTCACTGTTGAATGTACCATCTTGAATCATGGTGAGAACTTTTTTCATATTCTCTTTATTTGTAGAATCCATAACCATTGGTCCACGTGTTAGTCCACCATATCTAGCAGTTTCACTTACACGTCTCCACATTCCGTTAATTCCATATCTTTGAATCATATCTACAATGAGTTTAAGTTCATGTAAGACTTCAAAGTATGCAATTTCTGGTTGATATCCTGCTTCAACAAGAGTTTCAAATGCATTTGTAACCATAGAAGCTGCTCCACCACAAAGGTCAGCTTGTTCACCAAACCAATCAGTTTCTACTTCTTCTTTGAAAGCAGTTTTGATTAATCCAGCTCTTGCACTACCAATTGCTTTTGCAATTCCTAATGTTCTATCCCAAGCTTTTCCTGTAAAATCTTGTTCAACTGCAACAATTGCAGGAGTTCCAAAATTTTCAAGATATGTTTCTCGGACTTTAGAACCAGGTCCCTTTGGTGCAACCATTATTAAATCAACGTTGCTTGGTGCTTCAATCCATTTCCAATAGATTGCAGCAGCATGAGAAAATGACAATGCTTTTCCTTCTGAAAGATTTGGTCCGATTTCATCTTTGTATACTTGACCTTGAATCATATCAGGAATCAATATGTGAACAATGTCTGCTTGTTTTGTTGCATCTGCCACAGACATTACTTTGTGACCATCAGCTTTTGCCTTTTTCCAGCTGTTACCACCTTCTTTAAGACCAATTATCACATTAAGACCAGAGTCTTTCATGTTGTTTGCTTGTGCATCACCTTGGATTCCATAACCAATTACAGCAATTGTTTGATCTTTAATTAGATCAAGATTGATATCAGTATCTTTCCATGTTTTTGCCATGATTCTAACAAGAATATTGCAAATATTAACTATGAATTAAATTTCAATTATTTTATCACATGAACGACATTTGACAGTGACCTTTTCACCGGAAAGCCTAATGAATCGTTTTGAACCACATTTTGGACAAATAGGACAAGAACGTACAGGTTCCATAATAATTCAGTTATAATTTTTGATTTAATTAAACAAGACTATTGGATTTTTCCACTTCCAAGTATTCTAATTGTAAGAGATTCTGGTTTTAAAATGACAGCAATCTGTCCTTTCTTACACACGATTGGTTTTTCAAATGAAAGTTTTAATGGCGATATAGATGTAAATTTTGCAGCTTTGATTTGTAATCCAATACTGACTAAACATCCTTGATTTTCTGCAATATCATTTTTGTAAAAAGGACTTTTTTTAAAATCAAGTTCAATTTCAGTTTTAACATCAACTACACCTTCTATAGAAATTATATCTCCACGACTAACTTCATCAGGTTTTGCACCTTTAACTGCCAATCCAACTCGTGCCGGACATATGGATTCTTCAACAGAATCATCGTGCATTTGAATTGATTTTATTAAAACGTCAATTCCTGCAGGATATAATTTCAAATTATCATACTGTTTTATTTTTCCATTGGTAACTTTCCCTAAGATTACAGTGCCAACACCCTTGACATCAAAACAATGATCTATTACAATTTCAGAGAGATCATCATTGGTTATTGGTTCTAGTTTGTCCATCACTTCTTTGATTTTATCAGGTTCAACTTTGGTATATTTCTCAACAACAGTTCCTTTGATCATCATATCTAATTTTGATTCATCCACATCAAATGTATGGGAGATTATTCCCTTGTCCTTTTTTAGTAAGTCAAGTGCAATTATTTGCTCTCCAGTAAATTTATCCAGTTTATCAACATACAGTATCACATATT
>JAQBHA010000050.1:0-4034 GCA_032128215.1 Nitrososphaerota archaeon
GGTCCTGCTCCTCCTGATAAAAGACATACCTATATCTTCAAACTATTTGCACTTAAGACAAAATTAGATCTGAAAAAAGGCTCTTCTAAAGCAGAACTCGAAAACGCGATGAATGGCAAAATCCTAGATCAAGCTATCCTCAAAGGTACTTTTGCTCCGTGAACTTTAATTGTTACAAAATATTTTAATTCATTATTATTAATAGAATTCTTACAAAACAGTAATAAACAATCTAATTTCAGACAGCATTGATTGATATCAAATCTGCAGCTATTTAATATAGGAAATTTTGAATTTCGCTTACAGCATTTACTAATAATTGGAATCTTGGCAATTTCATTTTCAATGTCATTTATGGTTAGATCCCAAGCTGCAGATTATGGCTTTGAATTAAATGAATTTGATCCATTTTTTAATTATAGAGCAACTCAATTCTTAGTAGATAATGGTTTAACTGCTTATTTCGATTGGCACGATGATAGAAGCTGGTACCCAGATGGTAGAGATGTATCTCGCACATCGCAGGTAATGCTTCACATAACTACTGCAGCACTTTTTTCAATCTTTGGGGTAGGAAATGATCTCTATACTTTCGCAATATTATTTCCAGTTGTAATAGGTTCCTTAACTATAATTATTATTTTTGCGCTAGTCAGAGTTATTGGTGGAACTACTGCAGCACTCTTTGCTGCATTATTCTTTTCAATATCTGTTCCTGTGATTATTCGAGGAACAATAGGTTGGTTCAAGTCTGAACCGTTAGGACTTTTTTATGGATTACTTGGAATTTACTTATTTCTTAGTGGAATAAGATCTCAAAATAAAAAAATTTCTATTGCAAAGTTAATTGGCGGAGGAATTTTTCTAAGTTTGGGCCTTGCTTCTTGGGGAGGTATTCAATTCTTTATCCTTCCATTAGGGTTATTTTTCTTAACATTACCATTTTTGCGAACCGATCATAAATTCATGCTTTGGGCAATACCAGTTTTTGTATTGTCACTAATTGTAACTGTACTCGCATTTGAGAGACCTGGTATAGATTTTGTTGCAGGATTTGGAGGATTGGCATTAATTGGTCCTACCATTTTTCTTGTAGTTTGTATAATAATCCAAAAATTCAGCAAGGAAGAAAAAAGATTACGAAATGGTCTAGCCTTGTTAGGAGGAACTATTTTAGCTGGCTTCTCAATCATAATGTTAAACGCCACTAGCCAATTTCTTCCTCTACCCAGTTTCCGTTATCTGAACGCAATAAATCCATTTATGACAACTCAAGATCCCCTTGTAGATTCTGTAGCTGAACACGCAAGCTTAACTATCTCACAATCATTCTATTTTCTCTCAATTCTTATGATATTTTCTGGAATTGGAATATGGTTAATCTTTAGATCCAAATTACAATCAAAAGAACAAGTTATAATTTTAAAACACGATATGGCAGCATTTGCCCTCATCATTGGCCTTATTGGAGTTTACATAAGCTCTGCCTTTGTAAGATTAGAACTTTATGCATCTATCTCAGTAATTATTTTATCATCAATAGGATTATCCATAATTACCGCAGAAATTCTTAAAAAGAAAAGTTATGATCTAAAAAAAGTTTCACGTTCACCTAAAACTATTACAAAAATTTCTTTCATAGTTATAATAATAACATTGCTTATCATCCCTTCAGCATTACCTGGTGCTGCAAGTTGGATAACCGGTATAAAAGCTCCACCGACTATACTGAACGGTGGAACCAATTTCAATATAGCAACTGACGATTGGCCTGCAGCAATGGAATGGTTAAAAAATAATACTTCCAAGGACGCAGTGGTAGCTGCTTGGTGGGATTATGGATATTGGATTACAACACTTGGAGAAAAAATATCTTTAGCTGATAATGCAACCCTTAGTACTTTACAAATACAAAAAATTGCCCGTATGCTGTTAAGTTCTCCAGATCAAGCTTGGGAATTATTGCAAGAATTTGACGCTGATTATGTTTTAGTATATGCTGCAGCTCAACTAATTACTAATGAGGGGGAAGACCCTATCTATTTACTTCAGGGCGGTGGGGATGAAAGTAAAAAACAGTGGTTTATGCGTATAGCAGGTGAACCAGTCTCTAGATATTTAGAGGCAGATGGATTAAGTGGAACTGATTATTTTTGGCAAAATACTTTGTTAGGTAACATGCTTCCATTTTCTCCAGAAATCTATGTCAATTTTGCTTCTAATTTACAATCACAAACGTATCAACCAGGTTTTACACCTCTTTACACTAAGAATGTAAAATATCCAGCTGATGGAGACGGGCCAATAAAATTGGTTTATTCATCTCCTAGCTTTGCTAGAACTACTCCGGGACCCATTAGTGGAGTCTTCATTTATGAAATAAACAAAGACTATAAGCCAACTCAAAAAATACCCATTACTACTGAATTAACCGAACATAGAGATACTGCTGTTATTGAGACTACCTTTGGGGACATAACATTAGAATTAAAAGATGATATTGCACCAAAAACTGTAGAAAACTTCAAAAATTTAGTAAATTCAGGATTCTATGATGGTACAATTTTCCATAGAATAGTACCTGGTTTTGTAATTCAAGGTGGAGATCCTAATACCATTTTAGGAAGTCGTGATACTTGGGGTCAAGGGGGCCCAGGATATTCAATTGATGCAGAATTTAGCAACATAAAGCATGAAAAATATATTGTATCAATGGCACGTGGAACTGATATCAATAGTGCAGGCTCCCAATTTTTTATTGTTTTAGATAATTCCCCTTGGTTGGATAGTAAATACACAGTCTTTGGAAAGGTAACTTCTGGATTTGAAATAGTAGACAAAATTGCATCTCTAGAAACAAATTCTCAGGACCAACCAATTGATCCTGATATGTCAATAATACAAAAAATTACCATAAACCAAGCTGAAAATTAATTTACTTTATTGAAAATATTATTCGTATCTTTCTGCTAGACGGTATTTCATATATTTATCATCAGGAGAGAATTTTGCCGGATGAACTGTCTTTGTTTTTTCATTACATTTAGGGCATTCATTTTTTAGAGTATATTGATTACAATCAACACATTTTCTTAGTTGAAAATGCATTTTATCCCTCTCTTGTTTTCTTTGAATCTTCTCTTATAAAATTGAATGTACCTTTTTGTTTTTCTATAGAATCTTGAATGTCTAATACAATCGGTTTAAGGGTTTTTTCTGCAGATTTGAAATCTTGAGCCGAAACAGAAATTCTGTACTTTGGTGCTCCAATATAGGTTATTTCCACTTTAGATTCATCATTATTCTTAACTGCATTGCTAAGTATCTTTTTAATTATTTCTACTCCGTCTGATTTCGAATTTGTTATTTCTAAAATTCCACGAATTTCTACTGACGGTAATCTAATTTTAGAGCTAACCTCTTCTATGGCTGAAATGGTTTTTTTCGGTATTGATAAATCATTTAAAACAATAATTCCTTTTCTAACCACATCCAAAAATGCATCATAAATCGAGTCATACTTTGAAAAAATTACCTCCTCCAATTTTTCTACCTCCTTTTGTGAAAGATCCGCAGTCTCTTTTACACCTTGAATAATCGTTCTTCCTTTTTCATATCTTTTTACTTCTAACAATTTTTTCTTTTTTTGATCTTTTGAAATCTGTTTAAGTGATAGATCAATCTCTGATCTTTCAGATCTTACTTTTTTTACTAGTAGTACTTTTTTTTCTCCTTCTCTTACATACCTACTTATGTTTCGTACCACCCTGGAGCAATTTCTGAAACATGTAAAAATCCTTGAATGTTATTGTACTCATCAAGGGTAACATATGCACCATGATCTGAAACTTTACTTACAGTTGCAATAACAATTTCTCCAACTTCAGGTAACTCTTGAATTTCGGTTGTCATTGTTTCAAATTTTTATGCGCATAATTTATTGTTGCTGGTTAGAAATCTATGCCTTTTTTGCTTTTATTCCTGATTTGAAGGGATGTTTTATTTCCTTCATTTCTGTAACTAGATCTGCTACT
>JAQBHA010000051.1:0-14131 GCA_032128215.1 Nitrososphaerota archaeon
GGCTCTTCTCTTTCTATTGTAACTGATAAAGTAGATTTTAATCTAGCCGAAGAAATTAAAATAAAAATAATAAATTCCGGAACTAGTCCCTTGACCTTCAATGATTCCTCTTATGGTCTACAGATTACAGGTCTGGATGGAAGAGTACTCTATACTCCTATTGCTGCTCAGCTGATGTCTACTCTAGAACCAAAAGAAGAAATAATTTTCGTATGGAACCAAATTAAAAATAACGGCGATCCAGCCTCTGCAGGAACATACAAGATTACCTCAAGTGGAATTGATGAATTTCGGACCGTTAAAAAATCTATTACAATAAACATCCACAAATAATCAGCAAAATTTTTCACCAGTATAACCTATTATATAATCAATCTTGTAGCAGTAATTCTGGCGAATAAAATGCCGGGGTCGCCTAGCCTGGTAGGGCGCGCGCCTGGAAATAATTATACCAAATAGCGCGTACTCGCAAGGGTACGAGAGTTCAAATCTCTCTCCCGGCGCCTCTTTTTGTTGTAAAAGATTACAACTATGAAATTATCGTGCTATCTACAAAGTCTAGAAATATTGGAATTAACAAACTAATTTCTAATTATCAGAGAAAATATTTTTCTAATTTTTTTTATAATCATAGAAAAAAATTCAATAAATGGTATATCGACGTAAAAAATTTACACTTGTACCATATATCACTAAGGAGGAATAATATTTTGTAAGATGGCACAAACAAAAGCTCAACGTAGTGCTGCAGCAAAAAAAGCTGCACGTACTAGAAAACGAAATGCAGCAAAGAAAGGTTCTAAAAGTAGAAGTAAAAAACGTTAGAATCAATTCATTTTTTTTAAGATTAATACTATGAATTTAAAATGTAAAAACTGTAAAAAGGAATTTGAATTATTTAACAGTGAATTTTGCTGTAAAGAATGTGTTGACGATTACTATCTGAGAGGACACTAAAAACAGTAAATATAGTATAATAATCATTAAAATCTATTTATTTTTCGAATTATTTGCTTATATTATCAATTTTGACTCCACAATTATATACACACTTTACAATACAGAAGGGTGGGAAAACGTCAAGTCAAAAATGAAAGCGAACTAAAAACAATACGTTTACCTGAACAAGGTGAACTTTTTGGTAGAGTACTAAAAATGCTTGGAGGTGAAAACCTCGTTGTAAAATGTTCTGATGGCATTACTCGAAGAGGTAGAATTAGAGGAAAATTAAAACGCAGAATTTGGATTCGGGATAATGATATTGTAATAATTGCTCCATGGGATTTTAAAGAAAATGAACGAGGAGATATCTTGTGGCGATTTACTTTGCCACAAACGGATTGGTTAAAACAAAATAATCATATTGCAAAGGATTTCTAACCATGTGGGAAATCAATTTTACTTAGTACAAGAATTGAACAATGTTGTCCGATGAATTAGATCATAAGTTAGAATCACGAATTGAAAATAAACTAGCTCAAAAATCAACACGAAAGAGAACTTTTGATGGTTTTAAGAAAAATAAGGTAATCAACGAGGTTTTAGATAAACCAACAGTTATGGAATTATATAATTTGATAAAATCAAAAATAATATCATACGTCAATGGAGTTGTTAAGGCAGGAAAAGAATCTGTCGTATTTTGGGCAGTAGATGAAAATAAAAAGGATATAGCTCTAAAAGTTTATCTTGTAAGCACTGCAAATTTCAAAAAACGTGCCCCATATCTTGTCGGCGACCCACGTTTTTCACGAATTAAAAAAGGTACAAAAAACCTAGTCTATCTTTGGGCACAAAAAGAATTCAGAAATTTATCACTTTGCTATGAAAAAGGCCTTCCTGTTGTTAGACCAATCCATGTTTCTAAAAATATCCTCGTTATGGATTTCATTGGAAAAAATGGTGCGCCTACAAAGACTCTTTTGGAATCACAGGTAGATCAATTAGATTATGAATCTGCTATATCATTAATTAGAAGACTCTACAAAGAGGCAAAATTAGTACATGGGGATTTTTCTGAATATAATATTTTTAAAACAGAAAATGGGTTGCTTCTTTTTGATCTTGGTTCTGCTGTAGACCTACGACACCCTAACGCAATAGAGTTTCTTAAAAGAGACATTAATAACATCTCAAAATTCTTTGTTAAACGAGGCCTAACTGTCCCAAATCCAGTTGATGTCTTACTAAAGGTAACAAAATGAGCTTTGAAAAAATTATTAGAATTCCCGAAGATAGGATAGGTGTACTTATTGGTAAATCTGGTCAGACAAAGTCAAAAATCGAACAAACTTGTTCTGTAAAATTAGAAATAAACAGTGATACGGGAGAAATTCTGATCAGCGGACAAGGAAAAATTGAAGACATACAACCATTTAAGGCAATGGAAATTGTCATGGCAATTGGTAGAGGTTTTTCACCAGAGGCTGCAATGAGATTACTAAAAGGTGAAAATGCATTACATATAATGGATTTGAGAGAGTTTGCAGGAAAATCATCTGCACAAGTTGAAAGGATAAAAGGGAGAATTATTGGAGAAGGGGGTAAGGCGAGGACAAATATGGAAAACCTAAGTGGTACTAAAATCTCAGTGTATGGTAGAACTGTTGCAATAATTGGTTCACCAACGCAACTTAAAATTGCAGTTAACGCAATTTCTTCTCTTTCTCGTGGAAGTATGCATGGTTCAGTTTATAATAAACTTGAAACTGCAAGGAGAAAAGAAAAGCTAGAGAAATTAAGATTGTGGGAGAATCAAGATGTCTTCTAAAGGAAACTTTGATCAAATTTCTCCAAGTGAATTTTTTTATAGAAACCGCGATTTAGCTGGATTTAGCAATCCAACAAGATCACTTTACACTGCAGTACGAGAATTTGTTGAAAATGCTCTTGACGCCTGTGATCAACAGGGAATACTTCCTGATGTACATCTATCGATAAAGGCAGTAGATCCAGAAAAACCTGACCCAAAACCATACATCCTATCTGTAAAGGATAATGGGCCAGGAATAGAATCAAAGCACGTTCCTTTGGCTTTTGGAACAGTTCTCTATGGTTCAAAGTTTGGATTAAAACAAGCAAGAGGAATGTTTGGATTGGGAGCAACAATGGCTATCCTTTACGGTCAAATTACAACCAATAAGCCAGTTATTGTGAAAAGCTCAACTGATGGAAAAATTCAAGATACTTTTGAATTGATTTTAGATATACAAAAAAATAAACCTATAATATTAAAACATGAAACTCAAGATACTTCAAAAACAGGACTTTCAATTAGTATTTGTTTAGAAGGTGATTATGCAAAAGCTGGTGTAAAAATACGTGATTATGTTTATCAAACCTCACTTATCACTCCTTATGCAACTGTCACTTTTGATGATCCTAAAGGAGAAAAATTCCGTTACACAAAAATTGTAAGATCAATGCCTCCAGCTCCTACAATAATTAGTCCACATCCTTACGGTGTGGATGTTGAAACAATTAAAAGAATGATTGGTGATTCAAAGTTTTCTATTCCAACTGTTGATAATAATATAATTGAAAAGGTTAAGACAGAATTAGGATTAAGAAAAAAAGATCTTAATTATACTGGAATCATGGAACGAGCTAAAAAGCGTTGGTCATCATTATCCCGTAACGTTAGAATTGTAATTGCTGTTATGTCGTTTCTTAAATTGGATTTTGCTAACTTGAGCAAAATTCGTATAGATGATATTGATGTTACACGTAAAAAATTAACCTACTGGGATTTTGGAGAATCAAAATCTTTTACAATTGACATGGATCCTGAGAGTGATTATTACAAACAGCTTACTAATACTGAACAAGGAGAAACATTAGTATCATTCTTGACTAAACGATTCCAAAGAGTTGGTAGAACAACCGCAGAAAAATTTACAGATTTTGCAGGTTTTAAACCAGAGAAACGAATTGGAACTATGTCAAATGAAGAACTAGTAAAACTAAGCGATTCCTTGCAAAAATTTCCCACATTCTTATCTCCTGATCCAAGTTGTCTTGCTCCTCTTGGGGCTGAACCATTAGAAAAAGGAATGAAGGCATTTTTTAATCCTGATTTTATTTCTGTAATCCAACGTGGAGCATCAGCATATTCTGGCTTTCCATTTGTAGTTGAAATGGGAATTGCATATGGGGGTGCTATTCCAACAGGAGGAACAAAGGTATATCGATTTGCAAATAGAATTCCTTTACTTTATGATGAAGGGAGTGATGTAGTGTTAAAAGTTGTAGATGAAATAGATTGGGGTAGATACAAAGTCAAGGGAGATCCACCTCTAGTGATAGTATCACACATTTGTTCCACTAGAATTCCATATAAAACAGTAGGAAAGGAAAACGTTTCAGATAGACCTGAAATTGAAAGAGAATTAAGATTGGCACTACAGTTTTTGTCACGAAAATTAGCTTCGTATATGTCAAAAAGGGGACTAGCTGAGATGGAAAAGAAGAGAACAAATCTTTATTTAAAATATCTTCCACTTGTTTCCCAGTTTTGTACTGAGCTTGCAGGTAAAAAAAAGGAACCAGATTATAAAAAAATGTTAAAGGAGGTAGTATCCATTGAAACCGAAACCTAACACAACACCAAAAAAATCTACCGAAGAAAGAAGAAAGTCTCTTGCTCAACTTTTAAAAAATAAAGGAACTGAAATTTATGAGGACCTTGAAAAAGGAAAATTTCCTTCTTTTTCGGTTCCAAGCAGATCGGTAAGTAACATAGTATATGATAAAAAATTACGTCAATACATACTTGGTTCTAATGTAAGTCTAAGAAGCTCTAGAAACATGTCACAACTTCGTTCTTTTACGCAGTTGATGTGGTTAGCATTTTTTGCAAACAGATTAGTTAATGAAAAAAAATCATCCACACTTCGAGATATATATTATTCATCACAAGCATTTGAAGTTGATTTTGAGGATCAGCCTGAATCAGATAACATTATTGTAGATTTAGAGGCTGTTTTGACTAGACCCCGCGAGGATCTACATATTTTTCCAGAAGAGCGAAGCAGTGTTTTTGGTGATCTTACAATTGAGTATACTGTTCCAGGTTATGAGGGAAAAAGATCAAACCTCTCAGATCATCCGGACGGGTACTTGATTGGACCTAGTCTGAGTAGTTGTGAACTTGTTGATACAAGTGCTGAACTCGTTATAGCTATTGAAAAAGGTGGATTATTTACACGATTTGTAGAAGAAAAGATAGACAAAAAATTCAAAGCGATAATTGTTGACACTGCAGGACAAGCTCCAAGATCAACAAGATATTTACTAAAAAGATTACATGATGAAATGGGGTTACCAGTAGTAATTTTAACTGATGGAGATGTTTATGGAGAACATATTGCCATGGTAATCAAATCAGGATCTGCAAATGCTGCCCATCTAAGAGAACTGACAGTTCCTGATGCAAAATGGCTTGGTGTATGGGCATCTGATATAGAAAAATACAAACTCCCTACTATCCCAATGACTGAATCTGATATCAAAAGAATTACTGATTTACAAAAAGATCCTAGATATCAAGAAGGTAATTGGAAAAAACAACTTGAAATTTTTCTAAAAATAAAACGCAAAGCAGAACTTGAAGCATTTTCAAAATATGGCCTAACAAATATTACTGATAAATATCTTCCAGAAAAATTAGAATTAGCGAAGAGTCTATAATTTTTTTATTCGTAATGTGAGGACACCATTTCTGTACTTGAAATCATTGATCTTCATTTCGTTTGAACCTTCAATGGGGACTTCTTTTGAAAAATTACTAGAGCCACGAATGTAAAGAATTCCGTCAATGAGTCTAACCATTACTTTATCTTCAGGACCTGGGACTTCGGAAACGAAAATAATCTCTTCATCCCCTTTGATAAGATCATACACCCAACTTTTAGTTTCTTGTTCACGTGCAGCATACTTTGGTTTTTGATCTTTTGTCATTTTTTTAAGTACAAATACCCAATAAATCATAGTTAAAGCTGCAGCTGTTATTAAGATAAAACTAATAAAACCCAGTCCTGAACGTTGAGACATTATGTACACAATTCCTAGAAAAAGAATTACCATAATGGGGATGACATAGTTAAGGGATTGTTCATTTGCGTAAGTTCCTTTATAACTTGCCAATTATAGAAAATTCTTTTTACCAAATATAAAGTATTTTTGATATTTATTACCAAAACTACTTGGATCAGTAATTGAAACAGACTAAAAACCCCTCAAATAATATTTTGGTGAAAGGAACAATTATTGCAATTTTAATAACAATTCCATCATTATCAGCTTTTTTTATCGCATGGTATATCTTAAATGATGTAATTTTAGCAGCTATAACAGCCACAATAATTCACTTCATTGCTATGGGGTTCTCATTTAAGATCTCAAAAAAAATTTTTCGCTAAAAGCTCCAAATTAAGAGATTGAACTTTAATTACATGAAATAAATTTTATTTATTATGGATATTTCGAAAATCGAGGGAGATTTGATTTCAATAATAAAACTAAGCAGTATTCAAGCTAAGGTTTTCCTTTTGGTAGTAATTGAGGGTAAAATGTTCCCAGAAAAAATAGGTGAAAAACTTGGTATTTCAACTAATGAAGCTATCTCTGCTGCAAAACAACTTATCGAACTTGGCAGTTTAATTGAAATTTCTAAAAACGAATTTGAATCTATGCACCCAAGATTCACCGCAGTGAATATGTATAGAAAAATGTGTGAAAGAGAAAAAATTGAATTCAAACGGAACGTAACAGTTGATAATATTGGAATTGCATTAGAGAGACCTTATGAAGATGCAAGGACTAAATATAACAAAAATTGAGGAGAAAATCGTGGAAATAAATTCTGAAACTTGTAAACATCAACCTGTGTATTTTGGGGCAGTTAACATTAATCTAAATGAGAGAACAATTGGATCAGTAGATGTTTGGAGATGTGGAGTTTGCAAAAAAAAATTTTGTGAGGAAAAACAGCTAGGTATTGAATCAATTACTGATATTGTTGGGATGCCTAAAATTGAATCTGATGAAAAATGGTGTGTTATAGTTAGTAAATTTCAAACAGGAAAAGATAAGTGGAAATTAACCAAAATCAAAGAAACTGGCTCTATTAATTTTGAAACAGTTGATGAGAAAATCATTGAATTAAAAATCAACAATTTTAAAATAGAAGATGATCATCATTGGAGTTTTCTAATCGATGATCACATGGGCAGAGCTGTTGAAATCTAGGTTAAAGAATGGACATTAAGGTAAACATTAGTAACATTCATGGAAGCCAAATGGCAGCTAAAATTATTGGCAAGTTTGAGATAGAAAATAATTTGTTTAAATTTACTGCAATTGCTTTTGGACGAATCGGTGGTCAAAATGTAGGAGTTAAAATTTCAAAAACTACTGAAAAATCTCTTGAAAAATTAGGATATAATGTAGAAGAAGTTATTATGACACTTCAAAAAAATTTGTTAGAAGGAAATTTATCACTCCCAGAGGGATTAAAAAGAGAAACTTTTGTGGATGATTAAAACTCTGCCTCAGATAATGCCTTTTCACAATAACATCCTCTTGTTTTTGGAATCTTATCTATAATGGAACTAAGTAAATTCTTTGTTAGCATAACGTTTTTTGATAAAGTTTCCAATACGTCTTTTGCTGTTACAGGTTTTTCAGCCCATACATCATAGTCAGTTATGCTAGATATTGAAACGTAACAGATTTGTGCTTCTCTTGCTAATTGACATTCTGGAACAAGTGTCATTCCTATTATATCGGCCTCTGTTGTTCTAAAGAACTTTGATTCAGCTTTAGTTGAAAACCTCGGCCCTTCAATGCAAACATAGGTACAATCCTTATGTATTGTTATTTTTTGACTCTGTGCTACTTTTAGAATTAAATCTTGAAGTTCAGGACAAAAGGGATCAGATACTGAGATATGAATTACTCTACCATTTTCTGAAAAAGATCCATCCCGTGATTTCGTAAAGTCAAGAAACTGTGAAGGTAATGCAAAATCTCCTGGTGCTAATTCCTCTTTTAGACTTCCAACCGCAGATGGAGCAATAATTCGTTTAACGCCAAGTTCTTTGAATGCCCAAATATTTGCCTTGTAATTTATCATGTGAGGAGGTATACTATGTTTTTTCCCATGTCTGGGTAAGAAAGCAATTTTTCTATCCTTGAAATTTCCAACTGTAATTGTATCTGAAGGTTTACCATATGGTGTGTCAATTGAAATTTCGTTTGTATCTTGGAGTAGACCTGAATCATATATCCCAGTTCCACCAAAAATTCCAATTTCTGCTTGGTGTTTCATTAATATTTCACTAAGGACTTACAATTGTATTTGTTAATTCCTTTCATGCCTCCAAGAGCAATTAGTTCTATAATGAATGCAAAGCCTGCCACTTTTCCACCCATTTTTTCAATCAGCTTAGCAGATGCTTTTGCAGTTCCTCCTGTGGCCAAAAGATCATCACAAATTACAACTCGTTGACCTTTTTTCAAAGCATGCTTCTGAATCTCAATTGTATCACTACCATATTCTATCTTATAGGAGATTTTTTCTGTTTTACCAGGCAATTTACCTTTTTTTCGAATTAATATCATTCCTTTTTTGTAATGTAAGGCCATGGCGCAAGCAAAGAGAAATCCTCTAGATTCAACTCCTGCGAAAATATCAAAATCTTTAGTATGAAAATATTTTGAAAATTCATCAACAACATAAGAGATTGCTGATGGATCTCTTAGTATTGGACTGAAATCTCTAAACAAAATGCCTTTTTTAGGAAAATCTGGAAACTCGTCAATTTTTTCTTTAAGATTCATTGCTATGGTATCGCAAGATGAGGAATAAAAATTGTTTCTAGTTTGGAAATAAAAAACTATTTTAAAACAAAAGTAATCTCTATTTCTGAAACGGGATCTTTTGCCTTTAATTTGTATGTTCCAGAACTTACGTCACTAGGAACAATCCATGGAATTCCAAATTCTCCAACACTAGTAGTCCTAGCAGTAAGCTCAGTTACCTTTACATCTGATTGATCAAAAATAGTCATTACTACATTCTGACTAATTGCCGCTCCAAATCCTTTAATCATTACTTGTCTTCCTGCTGACTCAACTATTATTTTGTCTATAAACACTACTAGTCCGTCTTCATCCGAACCTTGAACAGTTATTTTGACATCATCAAAGTTAGGCCCACTTTTTACATGAACTGTCCAAGTTCCAATTTTAGCATCTATTGGAATTTTAAACGAACTCAGTGAGAAAATTCCATCTTTGTTAGTGAAGGTATCTTTGGTTTTGATAACATTTTGATCGGGATCTATTAATTCCACAGTTAAGAGCATATTTTTAGCAGAATTACCTAGTATCAAAATTGCCTCTCCTGGTTGATACGAATCTTTTGTTGTTCGTGCATGTATCTCTCCTGAACCAGTCTGAAGTCCAACAGAGAAAACTTCTGACACCTGTGCGTTTCCTCTAGTAAGGACTACAGTATACACCCCAGAACCAAAGCCTTTCAAATCTAATTCATATTTTATTTTACCCTCTTGCCCTAAAATTATTGTATCAGTAAACTTAGACTTATCCGAAGGATCCACTATCAATAATGAAATTGTTACAGAAGATGGACCTCTAATATCAAATATTGCCTTATCTGATGTTGAATAATTGAGTTTATCCGGTTTTATTATAATTTTCTCTTCTGGAAGTTCTCCCACTCCAACTAAAGTAATTTCAATATCATCCCCCTGGGATAAAAATATCACATATGTTCCCTCAATCGATGATTGGGAAGTTGGGAACTGTATATTCACTATTCCTGAGGAATCTACGTTCAAAATTTCTGAATAAAATTCAATTCCTAGAGGGTCTTCTACAATAATCTCTAATCTCTCATTTGGTTTTGCAGTACCGTTGAAAATTATTGTTTCCCCAGGTTCAAATTTTTGCTTGATTGGAATAACTTCTATTTTTTTTGAGGATTCTAAAGACCAAGTTCGTAAAATGGTCTCAATACCGTCAGTAATTTCTATATTTCGTTTTCCTAAAGGTGTATCTGGTGAAACAAATCTCTCATACCCCCATTTTCCATTAAGATCCACATTAACTGCAATTGTTGTTAGGATCTGATCATTCTCATCTTTTATTGTGGCGGTCACAGTTTTTCCAGGTGGACCAGTGCCAGTAACTTTTACAGTATCGCCTCTATACACAACAGAAGGTGTAGCGCTCATGGTAAGAGCTATATTATTTGTTGTTGCGATTCCCGTTTCTTCTCCTAATCTAAGACTGATTGCTTTTTCATTTCCTTTAGCATCCACAATTTTGAAATCTACTCTATCCGCCGTTTGATCTTTAGGAACAGAACTTGTAAACATAAAACTGCCATCTCCATCTGTTTCAAACGATTCAATCTTTTTGCTGCCAATGTAGAAATCAAGATTATGATTTGCTGCAAAATTTTGTCCAGTTACTCTCATACTTGAACCGACACTAGGCTTTTCTGGGATTAATCGAAAAGAAGAACTCTCAAAGACCCCTGTACCACTCTCTGAAGGCTGAATTTTGGATTCACCGCTTGACGAATCTGACACAAGTGTTTTTCCAATTGCTAGTTCTTGATCAGTATCTGTAAGTGCCTTCCAGTTTATTCCAGGTTTTGGTTTATCCGTTTTAACACCAAATTTTACTACTTCTCCAGGCTTTACAGGATTTGATGTTGTAAATACAATTAGGCCTTCAGCTGTTTTTTGTCCTGTCCAACCTCTTTCAGTCTTAAATGATTTGAAAGTAGAGTCGCTACCCAACCATATTCTAAAGGTATCAATTTCTACTGTACTATCATTATTATTTTTAAATTCAATTATTGTAGTTTCCTCAAATCCTATACTTTTTGCTGTAACAACTTCATTCTGGGAATATAGTTCTGGTATAGTTGTCACTACAAATATAGATACAATGAGAAATAAGAAAAGAAAATCTCCCCTAGTAAACAAATACATCTTATTTAACAAATTCTTTCCTCCAAATTAACTTTAACTACTTTTTGGATTTTTTATTTTTCATAATTTAGAATGAATGACTAGTAAAGTAAATTAATAACTCATTCATCAAACTTTCGCTTGACATGTATTTTATCTATATTCCCGCTTGAAATTAGATTTTGATGTTGGCGAATTCTTTCTGAAATTAACCTATACAATGTTCTTAACTGATCCTTTGATTTATCTGATAGAAAGTCAATTTCATTTAAAGCAATTTTTTCACAAATGTATCTTGTAATTTCCTCGTTGTTGAATTTGCCCCAACCTTCATCTTTATGTTCCATCCAAATCGCATTAAGATTCTCAAGAATTCCTTTCTTACCTCTTGATAAAACATCCTCTTTAGCTAAATTACTATATCCTTCTCTTCTTAGCATAATCTCATATGTCTGGTTTACTGCATAAAGGTAGTCTTCAATTTCTAAATAATCCTCTATTGATGGTATTTGTTTCCCACCGGATTCAAAAAATATAGTTTGTACTTGAGAGAAATCATTTGCAGTCAACTGGGTAGAGATATGTTTTGATTCTTCACTATTGTCAAGTAAGATGAAGGTTTTATATCCATGATCTCGATAAAAAATTGCAAGCGGTAATACTGAATTTTTACTATATGCCGCAACAACGTTTAGAGGATTCATTGAGATATTGGGATCTTCTAGAAATTTATCAAACGCATTAAGGTACATCGCATCAGACATTGTTTCAACAATTATTACTGGTCTTGAATTAGAACCAATTTCTCTATCTACAATAGATTCCACTAGACCTCTTGATAATCCATACAAAATCGGTGTTAGAGTGTCATCACTAGCATTCCAGTAATCATAGTATATCTTACTTAGGTGCTTTCTCTTATCTAGCTCAACTACTAGCAAATTTCCTGGAGTATAATCAAAAATCATAAAAGGTGAGTGGGTTGCATAAAGAACCTGATTGGAGCCAGCTAGGTTCTTTAACAGATCAGATATTCCTCGTTGTTGGGTAGGGTGTAAGTTTCTTGCCGGTTCATCAAGAAGTAATATGGCCTCCTTAAGTTCTGATCTTTGAGTCTCTGCAGCAAAGTTTACTATAAAAGAAAATGTCCATTTGAAACCTTCAGCTCTTCTATTTAACAAACCAGTATTAGTTACTGTACCATCTCTATGAACATCCGAAATTACAACACTCAAGATATTCCCAGGATTATATCTTAAATCAACATGTATTGGATCCCCTTTCCAGGCAGGATTAAGCCTTGCAGTTAATCTATTGCTTGATGCACTTAGATACTTAATCAATCTTGAAGGACTATCATGAAACTCTTCTAATCCTTCAATATCTAATTCAGCTAAATAAAATAAATTTCTAACAGTTTCTGCTTTGTCAAATTCTTCAATAAACTCAATACCTTCCGATCTATGACCTTTGGTTTCTTTGACGTATTCATTTAGATTGATATTTCCATAGATCTTCTTGTAATCAGAAAAATAAACAAAACGTGGGTGTAAATATTCTTCAATAAAGTTTTCTAAAGCAGTAAGTTCTGTAGTTCCAACTAACATTTTATCAAAGGCTACATCAGCATTTTTTGAAACTTTTTCCCACTCTGAAATTATTTGTGATTCTTCTGATGCTAAAACATGAATCGTATTTCCAAACTCTCTCATTTGAGAAACAAAAATTTCTCGACTCGCTGGTAGAGACCCTTCAAAGAATGTTGTGTCTAATCTTATTCTAATGTGATTAGGAATAGTTTCTATAAAATTTAGTATATTTTCAGCAAAATTTTCCCACGAGTTTAACGCTTTATTTTCTTCATTGCTTATTTTTATTGGGCCAAAGTCATATTGAGCTTTTTGTTTTTTATTGGTACGGAAAATTCTTAATTTTTTAATTTCAGGGATATTTGGAAATTTATCCTTAATCATTTGAATTTCATTTATAGTTAGATCAAAATCTCCCTCAGCAATATTTATCTCATTTTTTAACTCTTCTGACATCTCGTCACATAGATCAAGATTAGAAACATTCTCATCTTTGTTTAATAATGTAAGACCCTGCAAAATTGTTGTTTTTCCACTTTCATTTCTTCCAACAAATGCTGCCAGATCTCCTACTTTGATTTCTCCAGAATCATGAATACAACGGAACGCACGAACTCTAAATTTTCTAAGTCTCATCCTAGTCGTTATTACAATTCTATGTTTTAATCTATACTACATAATTATCCTGAACACTTTGGTCATTACTAAATAGATATAAAGGAATTAGAGCAGTTAAATTCGAATTGGCTGTACGAAACATTGTTTTTGTCATCTTTTTGTTTCCAGTAGTGATTTCAATATTTTTTGGTAGTATAGTTCTAGGTGAAGTTCTAAAATCTCCTGAGCGAGAACTTGATATGTGGCCCTTTGGATTTTCTGAGAAAATTTCCATGTCTTCAGGCGCAATTACAATTATTGGATTAAATGACAACTTATCAAAATCACAACCAATCAAAATTATAGTTTCCGTTAGCGATCCATTTTTTGATTGTGGCGATTTATACATAACAATTTATGATATTTCAAAGAATCCCAATGAAGTTGTGACTCAAAGTGCATTTTTTAGTCAATGCTATGAAAAAAATAACGGCATGATGCCAATAGATGATGAATTTTCTGAAATAATAACCAGTGGACAATACGAGATTGTAGCTGAAATCAATGACAAAGAATTCAAAAAAACCCTAACTACAAGTAAGACATTTATCGTTAAATAAAAAAGCGAGGTATATATTGAATTAAATTTTTAATTTGATTAAAATATACATTATTAAGAGAAGTTATGGATACAAAAAAAGAAAAATCATCAACAGAATCAGGCATACCAGCTACATCTAATGAAATTGCCAAAAAAGCTGAACAGCTTGAACAAAAAATTAAGAAATTAAAGATGGAATTAGAGCAAAAAACTTCAAGTAAAGAAAAGAGTACATCATCTCCAGCTAAGAAAAAAGAAAAGAAAACAAAATTACCCTCTACTAGCGAAGAAAAGAGTACATCATCTCCAGCTAAGAAAAAAGAAAAGAAAACAAAATT
>JAQBHA010000052.1:0-8996 GCA_032128215.1 Nitrososphaerota archaeon
TGTGCTATTAATCGATCTTTTTTCGAACCACTTTCATAAAATCTTCAAATCAAAAAAACCAACCAATAATGAAAGATCATATCCTTTTGCAACAGATGTACTGTGGACAATAATCTGGATTTCTCTAGGTGGTATTTTTGCAGTAGTTATCTTCTTTTCAATGGGTTCTCAAAAAGCAATTGAATATGCAACAGGCTATGCACTGGAAAAATCCCTAAGCGTTGATAATCTTCTTGTGTTTGTACTAATTTTCACATCACTTGGAATCTCACATGCAAACCAACATCGAGTTTTGCTGTGGGGAATAATCGGCGCCATAGCAATGAGAATCGTCTTCATTTTAGTGGGAATTTCTCTTCTTGAAACATTTTCTTGGATGATCTATGTTCTTGGAGGCGTATTACTTTTCACAAGTTTTAGAATAATTAGTAAAAAGGAAAATAAAAAATTAGAAATTGAAAAGAGTATTGTAGTAAAAATACTACGAAAATTTACTACAGTTGATACAACTAATAATGATAATAAATTTATTAAAGTTGTAAGTGGAAAAATGATTGTCACTCCACTACTTGTGGCTTTGTTGTCAGTGGAGCTAGCAGATTTAGTATTTGCACTTGACTCTATACCTGCAATTTTATCAATAACTCAAGATTCTTTTATTGTAATCTCATCAAATATGTTTGCAATAATTGGTATGCGCAGTTTGTATTTTGTTATTGGTTCGGGAATTGAAAAATTACATTATCTCAAATATGGTTTGACGGTATTGCTTGGATTTATTGGAGTAAAAATGCTAATTTCTGAATTTGTACATATAGAAGTTTCACACTCTTTGATTATAGTCTTTACAATTTTGGCCATAACATTCGTAGCTTCAATACTAAAAGCAAAAAAATCTCACTAGCCCAAGGTTCTTTTAATCTATTGGCATAGGTAATTGCTTGAGAATATTACCTGTTTTTTGAAGTGAGATTGAATTTTGCTCATTACTAATGTTAGCAATTTCATTCATTTTGATACTTCCATCCATTATTGTATACAAAGTGTCTCCAATGTAAAATGATCTAGCCTGCATGTATACTGGATTATATCCCATTTCACCTGTATAATGCGTAATCATTCCCTTTTCTACAAATGTATTTTTATCAAAACCATAAACAAAAAATCCATTCCAATTTCTATAGTCTTCTTTTTTTATGAGGCTATCTGCAAATATTTCCTTAACATTTCCTTTAATTGGAATTGACATTATGTTTTTTTCTTTATCTAAGAGTAACGCTTTGTGATTATCTAAAATTTCAGAATAAATTGAAGAGTCTCCAATAACTATAGTATCTGTTTCCTTAGGATTTTTGACATTACTAACATCAAACATTGCAATTTTAACACCTAACTGTTGCACTCCTCCACCTAGAGTCTCCTTTGTATCTCTACCAATACCGATAATGTGATCTTCATCATATGTCTGCAAGTAATTTGAAAATCCCGGTATCTTTAACTCTCCTAGAATCTTTGGCGTATTACTTGAGAGATCAATTACAAAAAATGGGTCAACTCTTTGGAAAGTAACAAGATATAGTCTATCTCCCATAAATCTTGCAGAATAAATTGATTCATCAGGGGCAATCTTTTCTAGACTACCAATAGTTTTTAGATTCTCATCAAGAACATAGACATTGTTTGAAAGAATTGTTCTATCACGTGTGTATGATTCTGTAGTAGTCGTAACTCGGAATTTACCATTATGCTCATCCATTGAAAACTGATTTAGAAGATATCCGGGGACTTCTGCATTTTCTATATATCTGAAACTTCCTTTATCTAGGGCAATTTTATGAACTACAGTTCGTCTAACATCCGACTGTACCCTTGAATCATATTCGTCTACGGCCTTTTGAATTGCAGAATACAACTTTTCACGTTCATTTTTATCCATTTTGTTAAATGCGTCTTGAAGAATTTCTTCAACCATATTCCATTGGGAATATGCATCATATTCTGAATTATTTAGAATTCCCTTAATCTCTTCTTGAATATTTGCAGGTAAAAGAGGGAGAATTATTGAAAAGAATCTATCTTTTTTTACCGCATCATAATACTTTGGTGGAACATTTTTCTGATAAGTTATGTATAGATTATTCTCAGACATGAAGATAGTGTTGGCACTTCCCATCAAAAATGTCTGAGATTCTTTAAGTTTACCAGTAAAATCAAATGCTGTTATAGTGTTAAAATTGTAATTTTCCTCTGGGTTTGGGAAGTGATAAACATCAGGCATTATCATTCGTGATGATTCCATTATTCTTGGAATAACAGGATGGATATAGTCAACATAGTTATTTGTAATTAGGTAAACCATGCCTCCAATCATTCTAGAATTATGATAGTTGCCGTCAATTTCGTATGTGGTTACTGTCTTTGGATTTTCTTTATCTGATACATCTACGATTGTTGCAAATGTTTTTGATTGATAGATAGGGTATGGTCTAAAATCATATTCTTGAATTCCAAATGTCTGGCCAGAACCATAATAGAAAATGACTAGTCTGTCATCATTTAGAAACATGTTTTGAAGATCTTGTTGTTCAATATCTAATCCAATTTTTAATAAAGTCTTTGCAGATTCTGCAGGATATCCATCAATAATTGTTAATGTATTATGTGATAAAATGTAGATGTATTTTCCATCTGTTTTGACATAATCAGCCTCATCTACGTTTTTTACCTGAACGTTAGTTGATGAATAGTCTTGATATGGTTCACCCGAACCAAAGTTTCCGTCACTATCTTGAATTGCTGTAGGCGGCGAAGGAGCTAATGACGGTACCGGTGCACCTTCTCTCTGTGACAAAGAAAGTGTTTCTTCAAGGGTGAATCTCCCTGTATTGTCTCTACCAAATTTAACTAACTCACCATGGATGGGAAAAGCATTATTGTATTGTAGTGATTCTTTTAAAAACTGAACAACGTCTTCATTTGAGGAGAACTTGATCAAATTCTCAGAAGTGTTAAAAGATGAAGGTATTTTTGTTTCAACTAATACTCGTTCATCCATCGAACTAGGTTTAGTTTCAGATGGATTATCCAAGTTTAATGTAAAAACAATCGCAGTAATTCCAATAATTAAGATAACCCCAATTATTCCCGCAATCATGTATTTTTTTTTATTAGTCATTTGCATGTACTCGTTCAAATTCAATTATATAAAGATCAGGAATAATTCCTCCATCTCGAAAGTTATTAATTTTAGTATATGTTAAATCGGTGTTGTAATAGATACTGAGCAATTTCTTTTTTGCTTGGAAACAAGTTTTCAAATTGTTTGACATATTTTTACAAAATAATTATACATGTTTTGTTTATATCGTTTGATTAAAATCCAGTTTAACCTATAACCCACATAATTAGGGAATAGCCACAACGGAGTGATAGGTTGTAGCGGCTCATCAAAAAATCTACTTGGATAACATAAATTTTATTATTCTAATTCTCTAGAATGAAAACAAGATTAGTTTTAGCTAATTTACCTATTATTTAATATCTAGAACGGTGTATTGTAATTATGACCAAAGTTATTCATGGCTTAAATGGTTCAAAAGGAAGTGTTCACTATGAAATCATTTAACATTAATAAAAAAAATGATAGTGTACCACATATCCTACAGGTAAAAGATTGGCTCAAACAAAATAGTTTACACAAAAAACTGTGTATGTATTGTGGGACTAATGAACCCAAAAATACTAAAGAATATTGTTCAGACGAATGTGAAAAACAAGATTCAGTCTGGCAATTTAGTAATTGAGCATTTACTCTAAAAATATTTGAGCACTTATTGCCCAACCCCTCTCAAGAAGTTTTTGTAAAGATTGTGGTTTTACGCATGATGGAGAACCACTACTTGTTTTTATTACAAGTTCAAATCCTTCTTTACATTTTATTTCTTCATTTGGAATTCCAGCTCGAAATTGTTTTAGTGGAGGATCATCATAGTTAATTACAATCTGAGATGGTTCGTTAGTTCGACTTGATTTTCCAAGTAATTCATTAAGCTCAGCTAACGTCTGTTCATTTTTAATATCAATAGGTGGAGATGACTCATTCCATGAGCTTCTATATGAATTTCCAAGCACATCTTTTGCAGAAAAATAATATACTAAGGAAACTTTTCCAGCAGGAATATCATGGCTGGCAGTCATATTTCCTTTGACTATAACTGAAGAGATTGGATGAAGATAATCACTAGTAGTTTCTGTTTTGATAGTAAGATAATGTGACATACTTTGTGGGTAAATGTCGATAATAGGTATTAGTTCTGTAATGGTATATGGTCCACTCTTGTAAAATAGTTTTATACGAAATTCCGTAGTATTTCCAGCTTCAATGTTAGGTAATTTTTCAAATAATGAAGAACCATAAATCACATTTTCAGGTATTGAAAAACCTGATGGAAATAATGAAAATAACATCACTGTAGATATGAATAAGAAATTTTTTTTCGTAAGGATCCTCGTGGATTATGACTAAATCATATTCTTAAAGTGTTCTACTCTTTGGATAATAAATTGCGGATACCAAGTACAAAGTCAGAAAATCATGTCTATGGCTTGATTACTTCATAACTTTCTATCCCAGTATTCCAAAATATCGTAATACCTAATCTTTCTTCAAACGGGGTTATTAGACCCAAAACATTTTTGTCAAATTCTACTTCAAGTTTATCCAACTCTCTTAATTTTTCATCAAGGGCTTTGTTTTTTTTATCTCCAATTTGATTTCTAACTAGTAAAATTTTTTCGCTTACTTCCTTTTCTGTTATAGTTGAATCAGCAGAATACTCTGCAACCATCTCTCTTTCTAGTCTTTTTGCTTCATCATCCACATTTTGATATTTAATGTCATACTGTTTGATTATTTCATTTTGTTTAGCTTGATAACTTTCATCAAATTCTCGAATTTTTTGATTAATAATCTCTATTTTTCCTTCTACGGATATTGAATTCTGATTTTCCAATCCTGCATCAATTATAATTTCAGCAATACCGGGTTTTTCCCCAATACCATATTTTATCCATTGTTGAGCAGAAAACTCTGTGACACATACGTTGTCATTTTGCTGGAAACGATGTACCAATTCATACCCTTCTCTACATTGAGAATCTAAAGCAGACTGTAAAGCCTGTTTTGCAAATTCATCTTTAGGGTTTGTCACTAGATATTTGGGATTATTTGAATAATCAGAATAAAACTCTCCTAGTTTTTCCCAGGATTTAGTTGAGTTTATGAATTCTCCTTGCTTGTCAAAGAGTAGCTGTTCTTTGTAAAATGCCAAATTATGTTTTATATTGAATTGTGTATTTGATTCAATTAATTCAATTCGTTTAGTTTCTGCTGCTTTGAGATATGCTTCTCTTGCTTCTCTCATTGTTCCACCATTAGCTATAACCTTTTTTAGAGCCTCTCTTCCTGCATTTACTTTCATTTCTTTAAACTCAAACTGATCCCAAAAAACACCTTGTACTTCAGAAGGTTTGTCGGCTACAAATCTCTCAAATGCTGCCTTGGAAGTATAGTTGCCCCATAGAATCTCCCATTGTTCAAGATCAGAGTTTAAGCGCTCTAAAGCTATTGCTCTTTTTTCTTCTAAGAGTTTTTGAGCTTGAGTCTTCTCATAGTCTCTCTGTTCTAAATCTGCAATCCATTGTTTTGTTTGTTCTATTTTTCTAAGAATATCTTGTGCTACCGGATTATTTACCAAGTCTCCTGAGAGAGTGATTTGTTCACTTACATTATACTCCTGTAATTGACCAAATACCCCATTGTTTACAAATAAAATTAGTGTAATTGAAACAATGGCAATTAATACATGGCTTTGCAGGCTCAATAGATCTCGATCAAAAATTCCTGTTACTTAAGGTAATCGTATAAATTCTTAGTAAACTCTACTGGATTAAATTCATAATAACTTATTTAGAAATTATGAGCATTACTTGAAGATAGAAATCGATGGTCCCACGCGAAGGAATTGAACCTTCGACAACCCGGTTTCTGTATGCCTGATAGGCTGTTATTCGGTCAGCCAAAAGCCAACAACTACAGCCGGAAGCTCTACCAGGCTGAGCTAGCGTGGGACAGATTTGACGCAGTGTTCAAGTATTAAATAACTATCGAAAATTGATTTTATCAAGACAATGTAAAATCAGATAAGATTGCCCTACGTTTCATACCCCTAATATACAAATGATCGACAAAAATTAAATAACTACCATTAGATTCAGTGATCCACGTTTGGAATCTGATCTACTGACTTCTGGTTACGTTTGTACTCCATATCTGCATAATCATAATTCTATAGAACTTAAAGACGCTTGGTCTCATTCAAGAAACATTGAAGACATGTTTTTTGTTACTGCAACTTTTTCTAGTGAAAGCAAGCCCTATTTTCCTTCCTCTGCAAATCACTATCTTTTAGCAAAATTTAAAGACAAAACTAAAATTGAAAAAAATGTAATAAAATTTCAACAAGAAAGCCCATCTTTTGTTTTTGGGATTAATGATGATCTTTTTGAAAAAGAAGGAGAAGGAAAAACCAATTTGATCTCAATTTATTATCTAGATTATAGTGACTCTGAAGAAGACATTATAGAAATTGCTAATGTCGTTGCTAAACGTGATAAAGTTGCCAAGGCAGGAATTGGTAGGATGGATCTGTACTGTAATGAGAAACCCAAGTTTACATTCCCGTACAGTGAACATATTGTGGTTCTAGAAGTATCTAGTGATAAAGGACATCAAAGTGATAACAAATACTGTGAAAGAACTCGTAGGGATGTGAGTAGAAAAGGAATCACAATGACAAATCTTGTCAGTCTTTCAGTTCTAGAGAAATTAAAATAAAAAAGTTAAATATACAACAAAAACCTGTCTTTGCATGAGTAAGCCTTCTGATCTAGGTTCATTAAAAATCGGTTCATACATTTTACTACCAGTATCTGATCAACCCACTGGAGAACCATGTAGAATTGTTGAATATGATACTAGCAAACCTGGAAAACACGGGGCAGCAAAAGCAAGGATTGTCGGGGTTGGTGTTTTTGATGATCAGAAAAGACCTCATGTGGGCCCAGTAAGCATGCAAGTGTATATCCCATTAATTGATAAAAGAATGGGACAAATAATTTCAATGACTAGTGCAGGTATTCAAATAATGGATTCAGAAACCTTTGAAACAGTTGATGTATCTCTAGTAGAAGATGAACTCAAAGATAAAATCCAACAAGGCCAAGATATAGAATATTGGAATGTTATGGGCAAAATCAAAATTATGAGAATAAAAAGTTCCTAGGTTTAGTGATTTGAATTTTCCATAATAGATTGCCTTATTTTAGGTACATTCTCGTTGAAAAAACTAATTGTAGTTTCAAAATAGTCTAAATTAGATTCAAGTTTGGCATCTTTATTATTATCAAGTATGTTATTTTTTAGATATTCGGTAGATTTTGCAATAAATGAATTGAATACCATTCCAAACACAAAATCATCAATACTATCAATACTCCAATCATCGCTTGATGGATTTATTAAATTAAAATAATTTGGAATTTGGTTAATAACTATTTCCAAGATTGTTTCAAGTTCTGTTCTACCTTCTTCTGTAATTTCCATATCTAAACTTCTCAATAACTAGTCATGTTTATACACTATTTGTCTATTGGTTTTTTCTTTTGATAAAAGATTAATAGAATTATTTTTTATGGAATAACACAAACTGGAACGCATTGTAAGGTACAGATATCAGCATCAGGATCATGTCTACATGCAGATTCGCATTCTTTGAATTCTCCACCCATTATTGAACACTGTGCAGATGAAATTAATTCACATTCGTTGAATTCGGACAACCAATTTCCACCATTTTGTTGACATAGTGATTGTGGACTCATCATTCTAGAACCAATATGGTCTTCGCCCATCATGTTCTGCATTTGTTCCATCATCTCTGGGTTTTCAGTCATATGTCCCATCATTTGTAATCGTAAGTTTGGATTTTTAATCATTACTTGCATCATTTGTGTCATAAAGTCATGGTTTTCTTGCATCATTGTTTCCATTTGTTTTACATGTTCAGGATTAGACATCCATTGTTGCATTTGTTGAGGATTTTCCATCATATGTTGTTGCCATTGGTTCATGAATAGAGGATCATTCATCATTTGTTGCATATGTTGTGAGTTCATCATTGACATTGTAGGGACACTTGATTGTAAAGCAGCATAACCAATTAGCAGACCTGCAATGAATACACCTACAGTAATTCCAATCCAAACTGATTGACTAATCATGATTCGATAAAATAATGACCACATATTTAGCTAATTGCCATAAAATCATCCTTATCACTAAAATAATGCAATTCAAATCCTAGTTTGGATGCTGATGATTACTGGAAAAGCCATCTGATTTAATGATGTAGATTATGAGTTTTGAAGCATCCAAGGCTTTTCATCAAAAGATGAAATACGGGAAATTGGAAGGTGATTTACTTGAAACTTGCTGCACTATTTTCTGGAGGTAAAGACAGTACATTTGCTATCTATGAAGCAAAATCTCAAGGACACCAAATAGTATGTTTGATAACAGTTCTTCCTCTTTCAGAAGAAAGCATGCTTTTACATTTTCCTAACATTCAACTAACTAAACTACAATCAGAATCTATGCATATACCTCAGTTAACTATTGAATCTGGCTCTAATGATCCTGATTTAGAATCTAAAACATTAGAACACGTCTTAAATGATGCAAAAATCAAGTATGGAATTAAAGGGATTGTCCATGGAGGAATTTTAAGTGAATTTCAGAAAAATATTTTTACAAAAGTTTGTTCTAATCTTGCATTAGATGTAATTTCTCCTCTATGGAAAAAAAACCAAAAAGATTACATGAACCAATTAATTGAATCTAAATTTCGTTTCATTATTGTAAGTGTAACATCTTCAGG
>JAQBHA010000053.1:0-10810 GCA_032128215.1 Nitrososphaerota archaeon
TAGCTCTTGAAGCTTCTCTAAATTCATCTTCATGATTTTGTGCGCCATGATTACATTTCACACACCCTGCTTTGAAACCATTTGGATCTTTTTCAAAGATTTTACAACCACAAAAGCACGTCATACTATGAAGATTCCTAGGTAGTATTTCTTCTTTTTCTGTTACTAGATTATCTATGATAAATATTGACTAAAAAAATATTCTAGAACTATGAATTATTATTACAGCATTCGCCACGAGGAATTTCATTTTTATGAGGACATTTTCTTGGGTGTTTTAACATCGTGCATAGTGCATCTGTAAATTGCTGATTCATATGATGTTCAATACCACAAACCATTTCTTCATCTATTTCTACTTTAAGTGCACTTTCCATCAAAACCTCTAACAGTCTGCTATTTCGCATCATACTAGCACCAATTTTTTCACCTTCTTCAGTTAGTTTTACTCCAGCTTTGCTATAATTTACCAGATTTTTCTCATTAAGTTTTTTTAACATCTGAACAACACTTGGCTGCCTAACATTGAGCATTTTTGCAATCGTGCTAATTTTGACTGGGTCATTTTTTTCTTTAATATGCCAAATTGCCTTAAGATACATCTCAACGTGTTCTGCTTCTGCAGTTCCTACAAAAAGAATTTCTTCACTCATTTACTTTACCTCCTTTGAATCTTTTAATAAATATTCAAAATATTCTCTTGCAAACCCTGCTAGGCCAGTATGATCTGCCCAAATAGCAACAATATCAGCAGAAGATGAATCACTAACCTCAGGCCCAAGGAGTATCACCACATAACGTTTATCAGAAATTATACCCCCCCCAAAAAGACCTTTTTTCATCTTTACTGTAGCAACTCTAGATATTGCTTTGAGTGACTCTTTGTCTATCGTATCAGATATGAGAATAGTCATGTCCACTCCTTTATCATGTAATGATCTAAGCTTAGGTAATGCTTGTTTGATTAAATCTTCACTAGCTCTTGGTACAGCAATCATTACCTCATTTTTGCAAGAATCTATCATTTCTAATACCTTTGAGACAATGTTGACTATGCCAGATAGTACCCATATGTCTGGGCGCTCACTAGTCCCACTTTTTTCGTAAAGTGGAACTAATTCATTTAAAATAATATTTTGATTGTTCTTAAATTCAAATTCTTGTTTTTGTTTTGTAGTCTCCAATGCTGTTGATGGAGATTTTGCAAAATATTTTGTAGGCCGTGAATCATCTGAACCTACCCATCCTTTTTCTTCTAAAGTTCCTAATACCTCATAAATTTTTGAATAGGGTACCCCAGATTTCTGACTCAAATCGGACGCAGTAAGTTCACCTCCTTTTAACAACGAAGTAAAAGTTCTAATCTCATAGCTTGTAAGTCCTATCTTATCAAGGGACTTTCGTGTTTTGTCTGAGATACTCATGCGATCTAAACCCCTTTTTTTGGTATTTAAATCCCATACGCATGTTTCTCCTTTATCCCCAGGGGGCAAGTGTGAAAGTCATTATATACTAAATCAGAAAAATTGCATTTGATAGGAATGGCACTTATTCAGATTAGTAATCAAGCTACTAAACAATTAGGAAAAAAATCTAGTATTAGGTTTACTCAAAGTATTTGCCCAGACTGTAATATGATTCTGGATGCAGAAGTTTTTGAGAGAGATGGAAAAGTCTTCATGTCAAAGACTTGTCCCACTCATGGTGAGTGTGAAGAACTTTACTTTGGCTCATATGATATGTATAAGAAATTTAGCACTTATTGGGTAGACGGAAAGGGCGCTCATGCACCTAACGTCATTATGGCTGACAAATGTTCGTGTCCTAATAATTGTGGGCTGTGTTCAAACCACCTTTCCCACAGTGGATTAGCTAACATGATTGTAACTAACAGATGTGATCTGACATGTTGGTACTGTTTCTTCTATGTAAAGAAAGGTCTTGAAGGAGCGTACATGTATGAACCAGATCATACCCAGGTTAGAGCAATGATGAAAACACTAAGAGCTGAAAGACCGATTCCAGGAAACTCTATGCAGATTACTGGCGGTGAACCAATGCTAAGAGATGATATTTGTGACGTTATCAAGATAATGAAAGAAGAAGGCGTAGACCATATTCAGATGAATACAAACGGAATTAGACATGCCTTAGATCCAGAGGCTGCACGTGAAGTAAGACTAGCTGGTTGTAACAATCTATATCTTAGTTTTGATGGTGTAACTGCAAGAACAAATCCAAAGAATCATTGGGAAATTCCTTACGCATTAGATAGTTGTAGAAAGACAGGATCTACTGTAGTATTTGTTCCAACTGTTATCAAATCAATTAATGATCATGAACTAGGAGGAATTATCAGATATGCTCAAAAAAATATGGATGTAGTTCACGCTGTAAACTTCCAACCAGTTTCCCTGACTGGAAGAATGGGAAAACAAGAACGTGAGAAATATAGAATTACTATTCCTGATTGTATTCAAAGAATTGAAGAGCAAACTAGCGGTCAGGTTACAGTAGATGATTGGTACCCAGTTCCAAGCTGTATGCCACTCACAAATGTAATTGAGGCATTCTCAAGTAAACCAAAATATGAATTATCTATTCATTTTGCATGTGGTGCAGGTACCTATGTCTTTCAAGATGAAGACACAAAGAAACTAGTACCAATGCCAAGATTTTGTGATATTCAAGGAATGCTAGAATTATTTGAAGACAAAGCCGAAGAGATTCGCTCAGGTAAAAACAAGTACTTTACCATGCTTGAGGTAGTAAGAAAACTCAAAGGCTTTGTAGATACTAAAAAGCAACCCGCAGGATTAGACCTTGCACGAATGTTTGGTAGTATCCTAATGAAAAGATCCTTTGAGTCAGTAGGTTCATGGCATGTTAAAGGACTATTCCTTGGTATGATGCACTTTCAAGACAAATACAATGAAGATCTCGAAAGACTTCAAAGATGTGATATACACTATGTTACTCCTGATCTTAGAATCGTTCCATTTTGCGCATTTAATGTAATTCCAGAATGGTATAGAGATAGAATCCAAAAGAAATATTCAATCACTGTAGAAGAATGGGAAGAACGAGAAGGCGTTAAACTCGAAGATGGTCTTTATCGTGGTCTAATGAGACGTGGAGCAGGAGATGAGCTTGCAGCAGGATGTGCAAAAAGCCAGATGTTCCATGAAGCATCCCAAGCATTAGTGTAAAAAGAAAAATTTAAAAATAAATTTTCTACTTGATGTTGTTACTTTTTCCCATTAACACTATATCCACTTTCAATTTCATTAAAGTGAACGATTTTTAATTTTACATCTTTGAACCATTTTCGTACTTGTTTTTCTGTATGCCTATATGCGAATTTAGGAAAATACCAATCATAATTAGTTGCAACACTTTGTTCAAAAGGAACATCTGGTGACCACCAACACTTCAAAAAATTCCAATAGAAAAATCTCTGAACATCATACGTACCAGCTTTTATTCCTAGCAAGTGGATATCTTTTGAAATTGTAATTTTCTTTTTTAATTGTGACAAACTTTTACCTAACAATGTCAAATCTTTTGAAAATGCCATGCATTGCTTCTCAGTCATTTTAACAGTTGATTGCCGAATAAAATCATCAGCAAACTCACGCATCGGTCCCTTTTTTCTGTAGACATAGATTGAGATTAGTCCACCTTTTTTTAATAATTTAGTAAGCATTTTGAATGAAGACTCTGTATCCTTGGTATGATGTAACACCTGATCAGAACAAATAAAATCAAAGAAATTTTTCTTAAAAGGTAAATTCCTAATATCTGCTTGTAAAAAATGAATATTTTGTGATTTACTAAATTTCCTATAAGCAAATTCTATACTTTCACTTGCATCAATAGCAAAAACTTGAGCGCTAGGATTTAATGAAAATAATTTTGCACTATTGCCTACACCAGTTCCTGCATCAAGCACTCTTGTTCGTGTATCTAAAAAACTCTTAAATTTCGATAGTGTTTTCCAGCCAAATCTTTCTAAAAACCACCTTCTCTGACTATCTGCCCATTTTTTATTATGATATGTTTTATTGAAAAGCCTCCACTTTGAAGAAAACGCATCTTCTGTTTTAATGAAATCTTTTTGCTTATCTGATACTAGCCGAGGAATTCCCCGTATTATTGGAAAACGATGTTTTTTTGTACAAATGAGTAGTCCTTCAATAATTTCATTTTTCTGCTTTTTCTTTACCTTAATAGAAAAATCATTTTGGCATTGTGGACATATGATTTCATTTACAATTTCTAATTTCATTTAAAAAAAATTGTAATTCATAGTAAATAAAAATCAGTAGTAACTAATTTTGGATCACTACATGAAAATTATCTAAGTGGATAGTTCCGTGTCTGGATTCATCTCTTTTGTAATAAAAAGTCTATACCAAATCTCAAATGCAAGTAAACCATGAAATTTGTTAACATATCTAACATCAAGATTATCAGCAAGATTTTTGAAATGTTTTTGAATCCAATCCTTGTTTATCCATCCATCTTTTACAATTCTTGCATCAGAAAGATAATGTTCACATAATTTCTTGCCATGTGATTTCCAAAGATTTACTGTATTAACTGAAAATCCTTGTTTTTTTGGATTTATGAGATCTGGACTAAGATATTTTTTTAAGATAGTTCTTAAAGGTAATTTACCTACATTATTTTTTTGATCATATTTTAGCTAAAAATTAAGATGTGGAGCAAAACTCAATAATTCATTTGATAAAATAGGACTAACAGCTTTAAGATCAAAGTATTCATGAAAACTCCTATTCAAAGGAATCCAATTAAAAAGTAACTTTCCATTAATGTCAGCTAAAAATATCTGATTAATTGTCGGCAACGCATTATCAAAATACGGAATTATGAACGAGTATATGTCGTCCCATGAAAATTTAGCTTTAATACCAAACAAATTTTCCTGATCTGGAACCCAATCACGTTCATGACATTCTAAATATAATTTAGTTTTTTCTTTTGGAGTCATCTGAGATTTCATTTTTGATAAAAATTTTTCATAACGAAAAGTATAGCCTCCAAATAATTCATCACCACCATCACCTGAAACTAATGCATTAGAAAATTTTTTAGCAGTTTTTACTACATGATACCAGTGAGTATCCCAGAATGGCATCTTGATTATAGAAATTGCCTTTGGTAAATTTTCTAGAAAATTTTCAATATACGTGATATGAAGATTTGCCTCAAATTTTTCTGCAATTTTTGTTGCTAATTCGGTCTCATCAACACTATCTGCAAATCTTACTGAAATCGCATCAATAGTAGCATCTGGTAATGTCTTTCTGAGAAGAGCTATTACAAGAGTTGAATCAACTCCTCCGCTTAAAGCAACAGAAATGCGTTTTTCTGAGCTCAATTCATTTTTGATGTTACTTGTAATAGCATTTTCAATATACTCTAAATAATTTGGATACTCCTTTGCTTCAAAACTATTCCATTCAATTTTTTTATTACTAATTTCTAGAGATGGATTGTATCTTAACGTAAGAATATTTTTTATCATTGAAGCATAATTATTCTCACTCATCATTCTGAATTGTTTTAAACTTGAATGTTTATATGAATTCACATCAATTTTTTTCTCAAGACTTAAAGATACGATTTAATCAAAAAATTTGTGAAATTTGTAGTAACTGGAGGAGCTGGCTTTATTGGTAGTTATATTGTTAAATATCTAGCTGAGAATGGTTTTCAAGTCATAGTTGTAGACAATCTGTTTAGAGGTAAACTATCGAACTTATCTGGATATGAGGAAAAAATAGATTTTCATAATCTCGATATTCTAAATTTTGAGGAATTACGTAAATTGGTAAAAGACTCTGATGGAATATTTCATCAGGCTGCACTTACATCTGTACCAGAATCATTTACTCAAAAAGATAAATACCAAAATGTAAATGTTAATGGAACAGAAAATATTTTCAAATTAGGAAAAGAATTTGGCATTAAGATTGTTTATGCTAGTAGCTCTAGCGTATATGGTAATCCAAAATCAATTCCTATTAAAGAAAATGCTTCTAAAAATCCAATTAATCCTTATGGTAAGACAAAATTAGACACCGAAATTCTAGCTGAACAATATTCAAAATTAGGGGTAAAAATTATTGGCTTGAGATATTTTAACGTCTATGGAATAGGTCAAACAAATGATTATGCAGGAGTAATTACAAAGTTTTATGAATCAATAAAATCTGATAATCCTCCAGTTATTTTTGGTGATGGAACACAAGTACGTGATTTCATTTCTGTTAAAGATGCAGCAAAAGCAAATCTATTGTCTATGAAAAGTAGTACAGATTATGCATTTTTGAATATAGGAACTGGTATTACTACAAGCATTAATGAACTAGCAAATTTAATGATCAAGCTTTCAGGAAAACCTCTTGTACCAATACACAGCAATGTGCCTGAAGGTGATGTAAAAGAAAGCCAAGCAGACGTAAATCTAGCAAAACAACTGATTAACTGGATGTTTGAAACAAATCTTGAAGATGGACTAAAGAAATTCTTTTTCAGCTAATAATCTATATTTATGAATTAACTAAATCTTCATAAAATTTTATGTATTTTGGAAGCAGAACTTCCCAAGTAAGATTTTTTATAACAAAATCATAGCCTACTTCGGAGAATCGGTTCATAGATTCTTTATCACCAAGTAATTTGTTAATAATTTCAAGTAGCTGTTCAGGATTTTCTGGTGTAACAAGTAAACCATTAACATTGTCTTGAATTAATTCTGGAATACCTCCTACGTTAGTTGCTACTATTGGAACCTTAAGATAAAATGCCTCTTTAATTACCTGAGGAATACTTTCCATTCTTGATGGAATCACCAGTAAACTAGATGCTTTTAAAACAGTCATAGCTTCTTTCCAATCTACATTAGTGCAATAAACAACTTTACCGTTTATTTTAGATTCAATTTTTCGTAAAATATCTATTCCTTTTTCATAACTATCCCTTCCAATGTAAGCTACCTGACCTTCTACTTTGGATACTATAGGAATATCATCAAATTTTGAGGTATCAAGTGGTGCATACATAAATTCAAAATTTAATCCTAGTTTTTCTTTGTAAGCTTTTTGAACCATCTTTGAATCAGTAGTTAATCTGTCCGCCCATTTTAGTACACGTGATTCTGCAATGTCAGCCATAGAACCAGTTGAATTCGAATGTAAAGCCTTAACTTGTTCTGAATACACACCGTGAACTGATAGAACTTTTTTCTTTGCTTTTACATATCTCATAGCAAATGCAGATGGAATGTTAAACGCATGAACAACATCATATTTTTCAGTACTAACTATTGCCTTAAGGGAACTTAAAATAGCAAAACTAGGGTTCTTTAATTTTTTTATAGGAATGTGAGGAACATGCAATAATCTAACATCAAAACCATGTTCACGTAACTTTTCGGCTACTCTATATGCATGGCCACCTATTCCACCAGAATATCTTGGTGCTATAAATAGAATTTTCATAATGAAATTCCTTTAGAATATCTCTATTAATCAATTTATGTTATAAGAAAATTTTCTTTACCATCTATTGGAATTTGTATTTATTCCATATTCATATTAAGACCAATAAAATTACAAAATACGTTAGAATTGAAGGTTGCCGTTGTACTAGGAACAAGACCAGAAATAGTAAAACTAGCTCCCATTATTAACAAATTAAATAATAAAAACAGTGAAATAATTTTCACAGGTCAACATTATGACTATAATATGAGCTTACAATTCATAAATCAACTTGAAATTAGAAGACCAAATCATTCCTTTAAACTCACAAATCTAGAACCATCATTACAGACCGGAGAAATTATAATAAAATTATCAAAGATTTTAAAAAAAATTCAACCTGATACAGTAATTGTTCAAGGAGATACAAATACTGTATTGGCATCCAGTATTTCTTCTTTAAAACTTGGTATACCAATATCTCACGTAGAATCTGGCCTGCGAAGTTTTGATTGGAGAATGCCTGAAGAACATAATAGAATTGCTACTGATCATTTATCAGAATTCTTATTTGCACCTACAAATGTATCAAAAAATAATCTAATCTCTGAAAAAGTTCATGGAAAAATTTTTGTAACTGGAAACACCGTTATTGATGCAATTAATAAATTTGCAAATATGTCAAAAAATAAATCAAAAATTCATCCAGATTTTGATTTTGTATTAATGACCTTACATCGTTCAGAAAATGTTGATAATAAACAAATTTTATCCAACATAATACGTGCTATAATAAATTCACAAGAAGAAATTATTTTCCCTGTACATCCGAGAACTATAAAGATGCTTAAATATTTTGATCTTTACAAAAAATTACAAAAATCAAAAAAAATTCATCTCATGTCTGCTATTGGATATTTTGAGATGTTAGAGCTCATGAAAAGATGCTCATTTATAATAACAGATTCTGGCGGCATTCAAGAAGAGGCAACATCCCCAAGAATCTTAAAAAAAGTTGTAGTAGTTAGGAAAACAACTGATAGGCCAGAAGCAGTAAGCCAAGGCTTTTCTATACTGACAGGGCTTTCATATTCACAAATCCTCTCTACAATAAAAAAAATAGCAAAAAATCCAGGTTTACCAAAAAGAAAATCTCCATATGGAAATGGAGATGCTTCTGTAAAAATAATTAATACACTTAAAAAACTACTCTAAACACGAAGAATTTTAAAGATACCAATCAAAATAAGTTTGATTTGTATAAAGATGAAGATATTCAACGTCTTTATGATGAAAAATACTTTTCAACTCGTTCAAGACCTCCCATGTGGGAACGCAGAGCAGAGTTTATCGTCGAAAAATTTCATCCAAAAACTGCATTAGATGTTGGATGTGCATATGGCGAATTAGTTAAGGCACTAGTAGATAGAGGTGTAGACGCCTATGGGATAGATGGATCTGATTATGTTTTATCTACTGCTAATCCTTCAGTAAAAAGCAGATTATTAAAAGTCAACTTGAATTCAGATCCATTTCCCTTTGAGGATCAGAAATTCGATTTTATTGGAAGCTTTTACTCTGTTGAACATATTCATAATATTGAATTTTTTTCAAATGAACTAAGGCGAACATTAAAGGACGAAGGTCATGTTTGGTTTCTTACACCAAATGAAGGTATGGAAGGTAGAAATGATAGAGATGTTTTTACCAACAAATTTGAAGATTGGAAAAAAATTTTTGAGAAGGAAAAATTTAATGTCACAAAGTTTAGTCCACATGAAATGATGGCCCTAAAGGGAAAACTAGGGCGTTACAAATTTTACAAATTGCCAAAGCCAATTCAAAATACAATTAAACGTTTTGCTTATTATTATTCAAATAAAAAAATGAATGATGCTTCCTTTGTTCTAACCAAAAATTAATCCTTACATTTCGTATATTCATCAATTATTGATTGTGCGATTATTTTCCAGTCGTATTTTTCAACAATATCTCTTGATTTTTGACCCATTTTGCTTCTTACATTTTGGTTTTGTAAAAGATAGATTATTTTTTCAGCTAATTCATTTGCATCTTTTACAAAAAAACCATTTTCTCCATCTTTTAGTATATCAGAAGATAAGGTTCCACTTTTAGCTAATATTGGTAGGTATGCTGCCATATATTCAAGAACCTTTATTGGAAGAGCATCCTTGGTTACCTCTGTTACCCGAAGGGGGCCAATCCCAATTGCACTTTTTGCTAAATACTCTGGAATTTTTTTCCTATCTACCCATCCAAGGAATTTTACATTCTTTGTTAAATTTTTCTTTTTTGTAACCCCAACCAGTTTTTCCATTTCAGGGCCACTTCCAAGCAAAACAAATTCAACATCTGGAATTTTTTGGATAACAGTTGATACAGATTCTAGTAGTAAATCAATTCCCCTATGATAATACATAACCCCTGAAAAAATTATCTGATTGGATGGTTTCATACTAGAGTAAAAATTTCCATTATCTACACCATTAGGAATTACTGAAATTTTATCAGTAGCGATCTTATAGTATCTGCTCACAAGATTACGTGTACTTTCATTTGAAACTAAAATTCTAGATGCTTTACGAAGAGTTTTTGAATTTATCATCTTCTCAATTCTTCTTTGAATTGACTTGAGACCCTTGGATTTTTCATAAATCGCATCATCGATTTTTATAATTACTGGAACATTGTGTTTTTGTCCGCAAGCTACTGCAGCTTTTGGAACAAGGTGAAATGGATGAAAGATTGTTAAAATAAAATCATATTTGCTATCTTTGATAAGCTTATCTGCCTTTTCTTTCATATTATAATAGCATCTTCTAGCTGCCACTTTCATGTTATTACTTGAAGGAGTATTAACTCGAATAATTGAAATTCTAGAATCTAGAGAGGGATTGTAAATTTCGCCTTTCCAATCCAATTTTGGAGTAAGTATGGTTACGTCATGCCCTAGATCTGCCAACTTATTAGCAAGCTCAACAATAACTACAACTCCTCCACCACTTATCGGAGGAAAATGAAAAACCATAAAGAGAATTTTCACTATGTTTAACCTTTAATTGGTGCACTAAAATGTTATGGTATGTTGTCAAGCTCATACGAAAGCGTCAAAGATTGGATACTACATTCTGGCATTTACGAATCAGTCCCAACAAATGAAAACTATGGCGGCGTTCACTCATTCTTTGATGAAAATGAAAAGAAATTCAGCTTTCTATATCCAGAAATCACGGGGTATTATATTAGCACAATTCGTTTTCTTTTTGAACATGAAAAAA
>JAQBHA010000054.1:0-5710 GCA_032128215.1 Nitrososphaerota archaeon
TATGCGTAACTGGAGGCTCGCGAATCATAAAATGGCAAATATTACCATACATTCATCACAAGCGCCGCACTTGCGTTACGTATGCAAATGCTCGATCTTATCAAATACATATAAACCATGCCTGGTATTTTCCTGTTTTGAATGGGATTTGCGATCAATGATATATTACAAAAACTAGGGTGAGGTACTTGGAAGAAAACATTACAGTTTACAAAAAAAAGACCCCAAAGTCTGCAACTCTATTTGAAAAATCAAAAAGATATCATGTTAACGGGGTATCTCACAACATCAGATTTTTTGAGCCATATCCATTTGTTACAAAATCAGCAAAAGGACAGGTTCTAGAAGATGTTGATTCTAACAAGTATGTAGATTATTGGATGGGGCATTGGAGTCTTATTTTTGGACATGCTCCAAAGCCTGTAAGAGAGGCTGTCAAAAAACAGCTAAAATCAGGATGGATGTATGGGACAGTAAATAAAATGACTATAGAATTGTCTGAGATAATTCAAAAAGCAGTTCCAGTAAGTGAAAAAATACGTTATGTTACCTCTGGGACAGAGGCTACAATGTATGCCGTAAGATTAGCAAGGGCAGTTACTGGAAAAAAAACTATAGCAAAAATTGATGGAGGATGGCATGGATATACATCTGATTTACTAAAAACTGTAAACTGGCCATTTGATGTTTCTGAAAGCAGTGGATTAGTTGATGAAAAACATGTTGTATCTCTTCCTCTAAATGATTTGGAAAAATCACTTGAGATTTTAAAATTAGTTAAAGATGATTTGGCTGGAACTATTATAGAGCCTCTTCTTGGAGGAGGTGGATGCATTCCAGCAGAAGAGGGGTACCTGAAGGGAATCCAAGAATTTGTTCAAAAAAATAATTCGCTATTTATCTTAGATGAAATTGTAACTGGTTTTAGATTCAGATTTGGATGCCTTTACTCTACTATGAATCTTGATCCAGATATTGTTACTTTGGGAAAAATTGTTGGAGGAGGTTTTCCAATAGGAGTAATTTGTGGAAAAAATGAGATTATGGAATATGCTGATACTACAAAACAAGGTAAATCAAAAAGAGCGTACATTGGAGGAGGGACGTTTTCTGCAAATCCTGCAACAATGATTGCAGGACATGCCACTTTAGCAAATTTAGAAAAAAAGGGTGACTCTATTTATTCAAAAATCGGGGATCTAGGAAAAGAGACAAGAGGCAAGTTAGAAAAAGTATTTGATGGAAAAGTTATCGCTACAGGAAAGGGCTCTTTATTCATGACACATTTTCTTAAAGATAAAACTAGTCAAATCAAAAATGCCGCAGATGTAGCAAAGTGTGATAATGCATTACTTCAGAGGTATCATTTTGAGATGATTGCAAAAGATGGGATTTTCTTTTTACCTGGAAAACTTGGAGCAATATCTAATGCTCATTCAAATGAAGATATCAAAAATATGGTTAATGCCTCTAGTCGATTTTCATCTACATTATAGATATGAAAGCAACACGAAAGGCTCTTTAACTCCCATATTTTCATCTCAACTATGAATTATGTAGTAATTCTTTCATTGTTGACAGCGATTATGTTTGTTCCTCTTTCTGCAAATATGGCATTTGCCCAGGAGACCTATGTAATTAACATTCCAACTGGAGCAGCAAGTGAACAAGCTCCTTACTTTTGGCAAAGTGAAAAAGATGGCACCACCTCAGGAAAAATTCAGATCAATGCACTAGATTCTGTAAGGTGGGAAAATGCAGATACTGCAGCCCATACAGTAACTTCTGGAACTCCAGATAGTGGACCAGATGGGCTATTTGATAGTAGTTTGTTTGCCCCAGGAAAAGACTTTGAATATCAATTTAAGATTGGTGGAAATTATGATTACTTTTGCCTAGTTCATCCTTGGATGACTGGAGTGGTAATGGTAACATCAGAGTTACAGATTATTCCAAGTGTTGGCTCCAAAGTAGGAGATGGAAAAACCACATTTGATGTCCAGTATCAATTTAACAAAAAAATTGCATCTGCAACAGTTGATGAAAAACAAAAAGTCATTACTTTTGAAATTGTTGGAAAAGCAAAAAGTGAAGATCATAATTTAACGTTAATGCTGCCAAAAGGTTTGATCAGTGGACCACTTGTTATTTGGGCCGATGGTAACCCAATCTCAGATTTTAAAATTACATCAGAAGGTGGAATTAATAAAGTAGTAATTCCTATGAATGAAAAATCAAATAGTCTAACTATTCTTGGAGCATCAGTAGTTCCAGAGTTTGGAGCAATTACCATGATAATTCTTGGAATTGGATTATTGAGTTTTATGGCAATATCATTTAAAACAAAAAAAATCGCTATTCCAAAATTCTAACCATTTCTTAATTCAAAAATTCTTAATTCTTAGTTAAAGTTAGAAAATTCGTGGCTGGAAAAGAAAAACACAACAAGGCATTAGATAGGTTGCAAGGTTACAAGTTCTACTTAGAAAACCAAGTTTTAGAATTAAAAAAACTAGATGAAAAATCAGAATTTATGAAAAAATGGAATGAAAACACAATAAAGGAAAGACAGCAAGAGATTGCAGTCATTAATAAAATCATAAAAAATTTAATTAGATTCTAGAAAATCATCCTTAATTATTAACTAATTTCACTAAATCACTTTAAGGATTGAAATGTTTTAGTTTTAAAATTTAGATAATGTCAGAGTCATCCCAGGCAAGGTATAATGTATCACCTTCCCGTCCAACATTTAGAACTCCCCCTTTTTTGAATGTAATTTTGTGAATTTTGTTTTCAACATCTGTAACTTCTATTATTGCATTATCTACCCCAGATTCATACATTGGAGGATTCTTGGAAATCATGGCCCAGTCATTTTCACCCATGCTGATATCTCCATTAGTTGCAATCTCGCCCATGTAACACAAAACGAGTAATCGTATAAAATGATTTTTAAAAAATAACCCATTTTTGGTAAATTACTTTAAAATCTAAAAATTCTTAATTCACTAAATCAGTAAACGAAAAGTGTTCTTATACTATTTCAGATAATACCTAATTAGATTTGACAGAAAATAAATCAAAAAAACTCACAAATACAAAAAAAGAATATGAGGATTCACTAGCATCTGAAGATCCTACTAAAAATTCTGAGGTGGATTTAGAAGATTTGGCAAAAGAAGCAATAAAGAAATTCAAATCTCTTAGCTAACAAAAACCCAAACTTTCATTATCTGGATAATAAATAAAAAATATTGTGATACTGTTTGGCAAGCCAAAAAATCCTGAAGATCTTATTTATCAGGCAATGTCATTTTTAGAAAAAAATCAGCCAAAGGCTGCCATAGCCCTGTTTAATCAAGCACTAAAGGCTGATCCAAAAAATATCGAAGCACTATACAACAAAGGACTGGCACATAACCAGATTAAAAAATATCAGGATGCTATAACCTCTTTGGATAAGGTTTTAGAAATTAAAGCGAAGGATCCTCCCTCTTTGAATAATCGTGCAATAGCATTAGCTGAATTGGGAAATACTGAGGATGCTCTAAAATATTATGACAAAGCTATAGAATCTGATTCAAAGTATTCTGCTGCATACTATAACAAAGGAGTTCTTTATGACAAGCTAGGAAAGCAAGAAGATTCGCTTACATGTCTTGATGAGGCAATTAAAATAGATCCTAAAAATTTAAGCTCTCGTTTTTACAAAGGAATTGTTTTAGGCAAATTAAAAAAACATGAAGAAGCATTAAACTGCTTTTCAAATATTTGTAGTACTAATCCCAGACATATGGATGCCTTGTTCCATAAGGGAATTGAGATAGCAGAGCTTGGCAGACATAAACAGGCATTAGAGATTTTTGATAAACTTTTGGGAGAACACAAAAAAAATGCAAATGTAATTTATGCAAAATCAAGAAGCAAAGCAGCTCTTGGAGAAATAGACCAATCATTTGATTTGCTTAAACAAGCAGTTTCCCAAAATCCCAAAGTAATTAAAAAATGGGCTAAACATGAGCCTATTTTTGAGAGATTTCAAGATGATCAAAGATTTAAAAAAATTACAGGACATTGATGTAATAGAAGGCAGCGAAGGAACAAAAATTCGCCAGATCTTTCATCCACATAACACATTGAGCGGAATCAGATACAGTATTTCTCATTCAATAGTGGAACCAGGTAAAAAATCAAAATTCCATAAAATGAAAACATCTGAAGTCTATTATATTTTAGAAGGAAAGGGAATTTTACAAATTGATGGTAAGACCATTATTGTTTCAAAAGATCATGCAATCTACATTCCTCCTCATTCAAAGCAACGTATTGAAAATACAGGAAAAAATGAATTAAAGTTTCTCTGCATAGTTGACCCAGCCTGGACCCAGGAAGATGAAGAAATTTTAGAAGAATCTACATCAAATGATTAAGGGTTTAGTGTTAGAACTATTTTCTTTATCTTTGTTTATTGTGTGCATTACACCAATGAGTTCATCCATTTCGTAGGGTTTACTGACAATTGCAGAAGCCCCTAGATTAGTTAGTTTATCCTTTTCATCTTCAGCAATAGAAGCTGATACAACTATTACTTTTGCATTGGAATCATATTCAAGTATTTTTCTTAATCCATAAAAGCCATCATAAAATGGCATTAACATATCTAAGAGCACAAAGTCTGGTTTGAGTTTTTTGTATAATTGTACTGCATCTAGTCCGTTGAATCCTTTAGCTAAAACATCTATTCCTTTTATTCTAAGGCATTCAGATAGAACCTCTGCTCCATCGGGGTCATCCTCAATTACTATTACCCTAATCATACTTGGTTAGTAGTGATGGAGTAATAACTTTGGCTGTGTGTATGAGATGAACAATCACCCCTGGAAAGTTAAAGAAATTTAGGCGAATTGAAATTTTCGCTTATAATGCAATGTAAATTTCAACAAATTATTTTTAATGTAGGAAGATTATCTAAGATAGAGTGAACGATTACCAAGCATACCAAACTCTTAACCTAAACCCTAATGCATCATTTGATGATATAAAATATGCCTATAGAAAATTGGCCTTGGAGATTCACCCTGATAAAAATTCTAGTGAACGAGATGGCAACAAGTTCAAGTCAGTAACAGCAGCTTATCACGTTTTAAAAAATAATCACAAAAAAGTTAATTCTAATGTAACCAATAATGAAAATGTAAAATATACAAATAATGAAACACAAACTGAACAGAATTTTAGAAAGAAAAAACCAGAGTGGGGAGCAGGTCCAAATAGAAAAACACCTGAGGAAGATTGGGGAAGATATACAAAAGAGTTTGAAGAGGAAAATCCTAGTTTTTGGAAAAAGTATGAAGAGGAATTTTGGAAAAATTATGATGCTAGAGTAAAAAATGATAGGGGATTTGGAAACCAAAATGAAAGACCAAAAAAACCTGAACCAAAAATAAACATCTCTGTTGCTGTAGATCCTTCTTTATGTATTGGCTGTTGTAGTTGTGAAACAATTGCTCCAGATGTCTTTGTAGTAAACAGATTAACAAAGATGAATCCAAAATCCAGAGTCTTCAATGAAAGAGGAGCAGGGTACAATAAGATTATGAGTGCAGCTGAAACATGTCCTACTAAGGCAATTAATGTACATGATAATGATTTGAAAAAAAGAATCTATCCTTGGTAGTTAGGATTCCTTTAATTTATCATATAATTG
>JAQBHA010000055.1:0-5359 GCA_032128215.1 Nitrososphaerota archaeon
TGCTAACTCTATAGATATTGCATATGTTGGCCCAGTACCAGCTATCAACGGCTTTCTAAAATCTGAAAAACATAATATTAAAATTCTTGCAGGGGCGGCTAGTGGTGGTGCCAGTTTTGTAATCCATCCTGATTCTTCAATCAACTCTGCAAAGGATTTATCTGGAAAAAGAATTGCCGCTCCACAAATTAGTAATACCCAAGATGTCTCCCTGCGTCATTATCTTTTTCAAAATGGACTCTTGTCTGCTGAAATGGGTGGCTCTGTCGTCGTGTTAAATATGGAAAATCCTGACATCTACACACTCTTTGTTAAGGGGGATATAGATGGGGCATGGGTTCCAGAACCTTGGGCAACAAGATTGGTTCACGAACTAGGAGGAAAGCGTTTATTTTTTGAAGAAGATCTTTGGCCAGACAAACAATTTACATCCGCATTGTTAATTGGAAGAACTACTTTTCTTGAAGAAAATCCAAAAATTATCCAAAAATGGATTGATGCTAATAACAAAACTGTTAACTGGATAAATGCAAATCCAGAAGAGACTGAAATAATTTTCAATCAGTTTATGATTAAAACATTAGGAAAGTCATTACCAGAAAGTATACTCCATGAATCATTAGCAAATATACAAATTACATCTGATCCAATTGAAGAGTCAATTTCCATTTTTGCTGAAAGAGCTAACTCTCTTGGTTATTTGGGTCGTCATGGGTATGATTTAACTGGAATTTTTTATAATACAATCTCAAAGGATGATATGTCATGACAAAACTTGAAGCAAAAAACATTGTAAAATATTTTGATCATGAAGGACATCGTCTAAAGGCACTTGGTGGCTTTAATCTCAAAATTGAAGCAGGAGACTTTGTATGTTTAGTTGGACCTTCTGGATGTGGTAAATCCACTTTTCTTAGGATTGCAGCTGGATTATCTGCTCCAGACGAAGGTGAGATTCTCTTTGATGGAAAGCCCATAACTGCCACTGGGCCTGAGAGGATTCTAGTGTTTCAAGAAGGGGCTCTTTTTCCATGGCTAAAGGTTATTGATAATGTAGAATTTGGTTTGAAGATAGCTGGAATTCCAAAAGAAGAACGCTCACAAATTTCTAAAAGATATTTGGAAATGATGCAGCTTACCAAATTTGCAGATTCTTATACATTTCAACTTTCGACTGGAATGAAACAAAGAGTAGCGCTTGCTAGAGCACTTGTTATGGATCCTGATGTATTACTTATGGACGAACCATTTGCAGCACTTGATGCTCAAACCAGAGATCTTTTACTAGTAGAGTTACAGCTGATATGGGAAAAAACCAAAAAAACAATTGTATTTGTTACTCACAATGTTGCCGAATCTGTAGTGCTTGGTAACAAAGTTGTAGTGTTAAAACACAGACCATCTTCTGTAAAAAAGGAAATAACTATTGATCATCCTAGACCTAGACTAATTGAAGATGAAAATCTTACGAAATACCAAAAAGAGATACTTGCTGAGCTTCGACCAGAAGTAAAGGGAAAATCTTCAGGTGAATAAGATGGACAAAAAAGTTTTAGGAAAAAAAATTGCTTTTTATGTTATACTGCTAGTAGTATGGCAAGCCATTTCTACTGCTGAAATTTGGCCGAACACAATTTTTCCATCTCCGATAGAAGTTATTGAAGACCTTGTGTTTACTGCCTCAAATGGAAGCTTATTTTTTGGTGTTGGTACTAGTTTGTGGAGACTGATAGTTGGACTCTCTTTTGCTATAGCTGGTGGAATGATACTTGGCATTTTTATGGCAAGGATCAAAACCGTCAACCAGACCATCGGTTCTTTGGTTTTGGGATTGCAGTCAATTCCATCAGTCGCATGGGTTCCGATTGCATTACTTTGGTTTGGAGTGACAGATGCAGGAATAATTTTTGTTACTATCGCTAGTTCAATGTTTGCAGTAACTATTAACACCTATACTGGTGTTAAAAATATCGATCCAAACTATCTTGATGCTGCGCGAAACATGGGTGCCAAAGGTAGCCAGCTTATCACAAGTATTTTGATTCCAGCTGCATTTCCTTACATAATTTCAGGATTTAAACAGGGATGGGCTTTTGCATGGAGAGGAGTAATTGGGGCTGAAATCCTATTTTCATTCCTAGGTTTGGGATTTTTGTTAAATGCCGGAAGGCAACTTGGAGATGTTTCACAAGTGATTTCAATAATGCTTGTAATTATGGTAATTGGCATCTTAATAGATGGATTTGTTTTCAAGAAAATTGAAGACAAAGTCATGTTTAGATGGGGATTGGGTTAATCCTTAATCTTTAATGAACTTAAAAATCCACAAATAATTATCGCAATTGCAAAGTAAAACACATACGCATATTCAAAATAAAACGCAAGTGTTCCGGCAATTACTGGTCCTATGACAGTTGCAATAGAAAGAGTTGAGCTAAAAATACTTGTAGATGTTGATTTTGGATAATTTTCCATGAGGTAAAAATTTCCACCTATGAAGAGAAATGCCCACGTGGCACCAACAAGTGCCATAAATGGTATTGCCATCCACCATTCTGTAATTAGCATTAGTCCAAAGAAAACAAATGTAGTTAATCCAATTCCAATTTTGAATTTTGTAATATTTTTAATTTTGATCCTACTTGCCATCAAATTCATTATTATAAATGAAGTCAGGGTGTTGGCAATAAACACTAATGAAATTTCATATAGATGTGCACCCATCTGCTCCATTAATATTATTGGAAGGATTGTCCAAACTGAAGCAGCTCCTGTATGTCTCATTAATAATGATAAAAACATAAATCTATTTTTTGAAATAATTCTTCTTATAGTTCCTGGCCCTAATTCTTTTTTTAAAACAATATTTGGTAATCTAGTCGAGACAGCTAATCCAGCTAAAAAAAATCCTGAACTTACCAAGAAAATCAATCGTTCATCGTTTACAATACCTGCTGCAACAATTCCAACTAACCATCCAAGTGCATGAAATGAAATCACAGATGCAACTTTAGCTTTTTCTTTTCCATTTTCGTAGATGTAGGCAATCATTGCAGGAATCATAATGCCACTGGCTATCCCTGCACCAATTCTGGCTAATAATAGAAATAAAGTATCTGTGGCCCAGTAGTGTAAAGCAAAAGTAATGGCACATCCTACAAATCCCGCACGAATAAAAAGAAGCCTTGTTCCTTTCTTGTCTGAAATTCTGCCAAAATAAATTTCAGAAAGAATTTGTGCAAAACTAAATGAGGCAACAATTATTCCGATTTCAAAAAGAGAATCAGTTACCCTTCTTGCAATTATGGGCATAAAAATAAAGATAATTGAAATGCCCGCATGTTGAAAAAGAGTTGTGCCTCTAACTAAATTATTAATACTAATTTGTTGCATTATAACTTAAAATCTCCCATTTATCACCTAATTTGAAATATACTGCTTAGAAATTCACATAAATGTGAAATCGATGCACTTTGCAAATAAATTAAACTTGAGATTTACATAAAATGAGTTAAAGATTTGACTAGCAAAGAACCATTTTTAGAGGCATTGGAAAAAAAGATTCTTTTATTTGATGGAGCGATGGGAACTGAAATACAAAAATTTAATCCCAAACCAGAAGACTTTCCAGACGGCAAAGATGGTTTCAATGATGGGTTAATTCTAACAAAACCCGAGTGGATAAAAAAAATCCATAAAAGCTATCTAGACGCTGGAGCAGATTGTATTGAAACAAACTCATTTGGTTCTAACAAGTTAAAACTAGATGAATATGGATTTGGAAATCAAACAGTAGAATTTAATCAAAAAATTGCAAAGCTTGCAGTTGAGGTATCTTCAGGATATTCTGATAAACCGCGCTATGTAATTGGTTCGCTTGGCCCTACGGGCTTTTTACCAAGCTCAAATGATCCAGATCTTGGCCAAATACCACTTGATAAAATAAGGCAAGCATTTGAACTGCAAGCAGAAGGTCTAATCCTTGGCGGAGTAGATGCATTACTAATTGAAACAAGTCAAGACATCTTAGAAGTAAAGCTTGCTATAGAAGGATGTCATAATGCTATACAAAAAACTGGGAAAAAAGTTCCAATAATTGCAAATACAACTCTTGATCAATATGGGAAGATGTTGCTTGGAACCAACATTCAAGCGGCATACACCACAGTTTCAGATATGGGAATTGATGTCTTTGGATTAAACTGCTCTACAGGACCACTTGAAATGACTCCAAGTATTAGATGGTTAAACGAACAAAACACCCACAAATTACTCGTTGTCCCAAATGCAGGAATGCCAGAAAATATTGGTGGCCATGCAGAATACAAAATGAGTCCAGATGATATGGCAAACGCGTTAAAAGATTTTATTTCAAAATATGGAAAAATCAGAATAATAGGGGGATGCTGTGGAACAAATCCACATCATATAGCTGCCCTCAGGAAAGTAATTGATGAAAAAGCTTAATCCAATTAGGGTTAAGTATTTAGAAAAATCGGAATAATAGGTAACATTGAGTACTCCAAGAGTTAGTTCTGCATTAAAGGCAGTTGAGCTAAGGCAGTTGCCACCTCCACTGATCATCGGTGAACGAGTCAACACCCAGGGTTCACGTAAAGCAAAACAGATGGTACTAAATGATGATTTCGATGGGCTAGTTGATTTAGCTAGAGCCCAGATGGAGGAGGGGGCGCATTGTATTGATGTATGTGTTGCAACAACTGAGCGAGCAGATGAAAAAGAGTTTATGATAAAACTCGTAAAAAAAATCAGTTTAGAAGTTGATGCCCCGCTTGTAATTGATTCAACAGATCCAGACGTGATACAATCTGCTATTGAACAAATTCCTGGAAGGCCAATAATTAACTCAATAAATCTAGAAGGGGATGGTACCCGTTTTAAAAAATTAGCCCCACTAATGGCAAAATATGGCGTTCCAGCTATCGCATTATGTATTGGCCCTAAAGGAATGGCAAAGACTCCACAAGAAAAATTACAAACAGCTAAACTTTTACTAGATACAGGAAAACAATATGGATTAAAACCAGAACAATTCATCTTTGATGTACTAACATTTACTCTAGCTACTGGAGAAGATGAATTTTTAGAAGCAGGCAAAAATACACTAGAAGGAATAAAACTAGTCAAAGAAAACTTTCCAGATTCGTATACTGTTCTTGGTCTAAGCAATATCAGCTTTGGATTGTCTCCATATGCAAGAAAGATTCTAAATTCAGTATTTTTGTATCATGCAGTCAAAGTAGGCCTTGATTGTGCTATAGTTAATGCCAAAGAAATCATTCCGTATGGTGAAATTGATGAAAAAGAGAAAAAACTAGCTGAAGATCTTATTTTTAAT
>JAQBHA010000056.1:0-3282 GCA_032128215.1 Nitrososphaerota archaeon
CAAGCTGGAACCGAAGAGGCTTGTTTTGTTTTTTTTATCAATCTATTCTTCCTTCCAGAATGCTTACGAGCAGCCATAAAAATTCAGGCAAGCCAAGCTCTTTTTAAATGAATCTCATATTGCTAAACGATTTACAAGTTGTTTTAAGATTCTTGCTGAAGCGCCCCACACAATTTTGTCATTGTAAGTGAAAACATACATTTCTTGAAGAGATTGATGGCTTGGGTCTTGATCATAATCTAAAGTTTGTAATAAAGGAATTAAAGGCATATGAAATATTGACTCTACTTCAGAATTTGATTTTAGTTTAGGAATCTTATCTAGTATGCAAACAAAAGGAGTAATTGTATAACCAGAATTTAGAGTCGTTACATTTTCTAACTGAGCAATCACGTCATTTCTAGAAATAGTTAAACCAATTTCTTCTTCAGTTTCACGAAGTGCAGTATCTAGCAAATCAATATCATCTTCTGTCCACCTTCCACCTGGAAAAGCAATTTCTCCTGCATGATTGTGCAAGTGTCTTGATTTCTCTATCATCAATATTTTTGGTTCTTTATCATAAATAATTATTAGAACGGAGGAAAGCTTTGTTTTTCCATCATGTTTAGGTTTAGAAAAAATTTCACTAGACAGTTGAGCCTTAATGATAGTTGTATCCATGTTGATATAAAATAATTACTTCGTTATTGATTTTATCGTTCAAAGGTTTTAATCAAGTAAATTGAAAGCACTCTAATGACTTTGCGTTATGAGATTAATCCTCCTAAAATTACACAAAATTCCAGTTTATCCCAAGAAGATACTCTGGAGTTATTAGATAAAGTAAAACAAAGGGTATCCGAAATAAGTACGCTTTGTAATGGCATTCATTTTACTGACTCAGTTTTAGGAATTCCTAGAATCCCTCCTATAACCACTGGAAAATTAATTCGAGAATCAAATCAGAATATTGAGATAACGGCGAGTTTGCGTGTAAGGGACAAGAATCTCACAACACTTAGGCAATTAATGGATGACGCAGTGTCAGGTGGATTAAATGGAATTTTGATTCTAAAAGGAGACGCATCTCCAACTGAGCAAAAAGATTCAGGATTAATCCCAAGCAGTACTGTGAAATACTTTAATGAGTTGGGTTTTGATAAAAAAATAGAGATCTTTCTATCCCTACCAAGTAATCCTGACTTTGATAAGATTCAAAAAAAAATAGACGCCGAACCTGTAGGATTTATCACCCAAGTAATTCATTCTGTAGATGAGGTTTCAAGAATTGTAGATATGCTCAAACCTTGTGGATTTAAAATAATTCCCTGTGTATTATTACCTTCTGAAAAAAATGCCAAATCAGCTCAATTTCTAAAATTAGATTGGTCAGAATACAAAAATTCAGTGGAAGATTTCATAAAACAAGTCCGACAAATTGCGGGGGAAGTGCTCATCACCTCTCCTAATGATTTCAATTATGCAAAAGAGATTCTTGGCAGACTATAAAACAAAATATTCTGCTTCTGGATGATGAATAATAATAGCTGCAGTTGATTGGTCTGGTACTATTTGACCTAATTCTGTGAGACTCATTCCTGACTTTTCTGGTTCTAGTAATTTCCACACAAGCTTGTGTTGCATAACATCAGGACAGCTTGGATATCCCCAACTATACCTTAGACCACGATTTTTGCCAATGTTTAATTCTGATTTTATTTTTTGGTTTATCCATTCAGCCAATGCCTCTGCAAACTCTACTGCCAATCCATGTAGGTAATATGCATCAGTATACTTGTCATTTTGATTCCATTGTTCAATTATTTCAGGCACTATGTTTCCTACAGTGACCGATTGAAATGCAACAATGTCATCTTTGCCAAAGTAATCTGAGAGACATAGATGTTTGTTTTTCGATGATCTAGGAAAGTCAAAAATAATTTTTTTGCCGCTGGAATTATCTATTTCTAATCTTCCATCTTTGTTATGACATTTGAAAAAACCATACACAGCTTGCGGTTCAAAAAGATGTTCATCTTTTATTCGTATTTTCCATTCTTCAAATAACTTTTCATGATCCTCTTCAGAGTCTTTTCCTGCTTTTCCCCGAAGACCCCAAGACAATTTGAATAGGGATTTCTTATCAATTAGATTCCATACTTCGTCCATGTTAATTTGTGACGGCTTTAATCGAATAGGGATGTTTAAACTCGGAGTAATGGGTGGAGTCACAGGTTTTATTGCACTATGTGGAAGATCAGCAGAATCAACTGATTTTGTAGAAGTTTCTTTCCATTTTTCTAATCTTTCCTTCCAAGTTTTGAGAAGGTCTTCTTTTTTATCAGAGACCAGAGTCTCCATTGTTTTTAGCCCTTCAAACATTGTATTACAATAAAATACTCCAGACTCGTATATTCCACCTTCTTTTGCAATTCTGTTAATGTAGTTGGTGTTTATAGCAGCCCCCCCACATAAGATTGGAATTTTCATGTTGGTTTTTCTTGCATGCTCTACAAAAAACTGCATTTGTTTTGATGTGGATACCAGTAAAGCAGATAATCCAATTGCGTTGGGTTTGACCTCGTCGATTTTTTCTAGGAATTTTTGTAATGGAACTTGCTTTCCCAAGTCATAAACAGTATACCCGTTATTTTCAAAAATTGTTTTTACAAGATTCTTTCCGATATCATGGACATCACCATATACAGTTCCTAGCACCAACTTACCTTTACTTGTGCCTTCTTCTTTTAGCAAATATTTTTCAAGTTCAACTACGGCAGCCTTCATGCATTCTGCTGACTTTAAAACAAAAGGCAGAATCAATTCACCAGCCCCAAACTTGTCTCCGACTTCTTTCATTGCAGGAAGTAAATCCTCATTTAGAGTCTTGATGGCTCCTTCGTGTGTCACTTCTTTTGGCACATTAAGACTAAGAATTCCATCTTTTTCAATTAACAAATCTGTTTTTAAAATTTTTTCAGCAATAGCTGCAACTACGTCATTTTGTATTCCGTCCTTTAGACGATTAATAATTCTAAAGTTTGATTTTTTTCCTGCATTCCATGAAGGATCAATGTCAACCTTTCTGGAAGAAGACTCAACTTGAGTTCCTGCTTTTTCAATGTGGACTATAAGATCTGAAAGAGCGTTTGTATGACTATTAAAAATAAGATCTTCAGCTAGTTTTTTCTCTTTTTCATCAATTTCACCATACGGAATGATTTCTTTGGCATTAACTATAGCACAATCAAGGCCTACTTTGACTGCATGATACAAAAATACTGAATTTAGAATCTTTCT
>JAQBHA010000057.1:0-18846 GCA_032128215.1 Nitrososphaerota archaeon
CCATACAAAAAATATCAAATAGTGTCACAAGATTACAAACCAACCAAAGTGACAATTCCTACTGATTTTTCAAGTCTGGCGCTTTTACTTTCTGCAGCTGTCTTACTTGGAGACAAAGTAACATGTGAAATTATGAAAGGAGATTTACCTCAGGGTGATGAAAAAATAATTGATATTTTAGAAGATTTGGGAGTAGTTGTTACTGTGAGTAAAAATTCCATTACTGTAAAATCTCCAGAGTTACTAAAAGGGGGAAAATTTGATCTCATCGATACTCCAGATCTTCTCCCTCCCCTTGCAATTTTAGTACTCAAATCCTCAAAACCCATTGAACTTTTCAATGTGAAACACGCAAGATTTAAGGAAACAGATAGAATTGCAATTCTTGGAAGAGAATTACAAAAATTGGGAGTAAAGGTAAAAGAAAAAGAAGATGGATTAATATTAGAATCTCCCGATAATCCAAGGGGAGCAATATTGAATTCTGAAAATGATCATCGATTGTTTATGGCATTTTGTATTGCTGGAATGTTTGTAGGAGATTGTACAGTTACAAATCCTGAATCAGTGGCAATATCTTATCCCAATTTCATTTCTGACATGAATAAAGTGGGCGGAATGATAAAATCTAATCTATAAGAATTATAAGCATCAGTTAGGTATTCTTGTTATTGTCAGGAAGTTCTATTGGTCAAAGATTAGTACTCACAAGTTTTGGTGAAAGTCATGGAAAATGTGTAGGAGCCGTGTTGGATGGATGTCCAGCAGGAATGGAGCTTGAAGAAAAAGATATTCAAAAGATGCTTGATTACAGACGTCCAGGGCAATCACAAGTTTCGACACAAAGAAAGGAAGATGACAAAGTAGAGATTATCTCTGGAGTGTTTAGGGGTTACACCACAGGAGCACCTATTGCAATGATCATTTGGAACAAAGACCAAGACTCTAGAGCTTACGAAGATCTTACAACTAAAATGAGACCAGGACATTCTGATTATCCTGCTCTAATTAAATACAAAAAATTCAATGATTATCGGGGTGGAGGTAGATTTTCAGGAAGATTAACTGCTACTCATGTGCTCGGAGGAGCAATTGCCAGAAAGCTGTTAAAGGTAACTTTGGGGATAGACACCAATGCGTACACATTACAAATTGGTAAAATTAAGATAAAAAATCAACCTACATCACAAATGATAAAATCAATTTATTCAAATGAGGTGAGATGCCCCGATAAAAATTCTGCAAAACTAATGAAAAATGCTATAGTCAGTGCAAAAAGGAATGGGGATTCACTTGGTGGAATTATTGAATCGGTGACTACAAATTTACCAGTGGGTCTGGGGGATCCAATCTTTAGTTCATTAGAATCAGATCTAGCAAAGGCGCTTTATTCAATCCCATCTGTAAAGGGAGTAGAATTTGGTTCAGGTTTTGCAGGTTCCGAAAGTACCGGTTCTAAAAATAATGATCTTTACACTGTAAAAAAAGGCAAAATAGTTACAAAAACCAATAACTCAGGAGGAATTTTGGGAGGTTTATCAAATGGGATGCCTATTGTCCTCCGGGTAGCTTTTAAACCAGCGTCATCAATTTCACAAAAACAAAGTACCATAGATATTAAAACAAAAAAACCAACGACATTGAAAATTGTTGGAAGACATGATCCTTGTGTTGTGCCACGTGCTCCACCAGTAGTAGATGCTTTTGTATCATTGGTGTTAGCAGATCATGCCTTATTGGGTGGATTCATAAAACCTGTTTTGTAGTGCCATGTCAGATATAGATAATCTCCGAGATAAAATCGACGAGATCACACTTGAAATGATTAATTTATTAAAGCAACGAACAGAAATTGTAAAAAAAATTGGAACAATAAAAAAGGATCTTGGTTTGTCTGTTACAGATGAAAAAAGAGAGGAGAATCTCCGTACAAAAGTTATTTCCTTATGCACAGAAATTGATATTGATGAAGAAATTGGTACCAGATTTCTTAATTTTTTATTAAATGAATCAATAAAAATACAAACAGCGACCAAAGAAACTCATCTTTCAATTTTTTTAAAAGCAAAATCTTTGGAAGAACAGGGGAAAAAAATTATTCATATGGAAGTAGGTGAGCCAGATTTTCTTCCACCGAAAATTGTCAAGGATGCATTAGAAGAAGTCTACGACAAGGGATTTGGAAAGTATGGGGAGGTAAGAGGGATGACAGAATTTCGATCAGAGCTTGCAAAAAAAACTAGGGCCCAATACGGTACTGATTCACAACAAGAAAACATTATTGTTTGTCCTGGAGCAAGATATGCAGTTTACTTGGCCATTACAACTCTTCTAAATCCAGGAGATGAGATAATTGTATTTGAACCAGCTTGGCCAGCCTACAGGGATTGTGCAGTAAATGCAGGGATCAAGGTGAGAGTCATTAAAACTACTCTAGAAAATAGTTGGGAGCCATCAATAGATCAAATCAAAGAAGCGATTAACTCCAATACAAAAATGATTGTCTTAAACTATCCCAATAATCCCACTGGAAAAATATTACCAAAAAAGATTCAAGAGCAAATAATGGAGATTGTAAAACAGCATAATCTCTATGTATTAAGCGATGAAATATACGCACAGTATTCTTATGGTGATTGGAAAAGTGTACTCACTTATAATTACGAAAAATCTATCATCACTCAATCCTTTTCAAAATCACATGCTATGACCGGATTTAGGATTGGATATGCTATAGCGAACCCAAAAATTATTGAAAAAATGGCAAAGCTTCAAGCGATTTGCCTAACTAATGTATCTGAGCCTATTCAATATGTAGCCATGAGAGCCCTTGAAGCAGATACAAGCAATAATTCTAATATCGTAAAATCTAGACTAAATATTGTGATTCAAAAAGCTGAGGAAATTAAACTTGATTTTATCAAGCCAGATGGGGCAATGTATCTTTTTGCGAGAGTAAAAAAAGAAGGTTTTGATGGAGTTGAATTTTCAAATAAATTATTAGATTATGGACTTGCAGTTGCACCAGGGGAGGGTTTTGGAGATTTCAAAAATTTTATTAGAATTTCTGCATGTCAAAATGAAAAAAAAATTGTTGAAGGAATGAATATACTTGGTGATGTTCTAAAGGAAATAAGATGAAAAAAATAATTGCTATACTTGGAGTTGGAGGAAAAATGGGGGAATGGTTTGCAAATTATTTTCTTGCAAATGATTTTGAGGTTATTGGATATGATTCCGAAAATGAAATAAAAATAAAATCAGTGATCAAGGCAAATTCTCTAGTTGGTGGGGTTTTAAAGGCAGGATATGTACTACTATGTACTCCTACGAGGAGAACACCAGAAATCATTCGCCTAATTGCTAAAGAAATGCAAAGAGGTTCATATCTTATAGAAATTTCTTCCCAAAAATCCAAAACTTATACTGCACTTGCTAAAATGCCATCAAAAGTAAATCCAATTTGTATTCATCCCATGTTTGGTCCAGGAATAAAAAAAATTCATGGTCAACACATTATTTCAATTCCTATTAAAGATGCGAAAAAGGAATTAACTATAGCTAAATCGCTTTTTCCAGATGCTAATTTTGTTACGATTGATGCAGTAGAACACGATAAAAAAATGGCAGTCATTTTGGGATTGACTCACCTCATTAACCTTGCATTTGCCAACATATTGACTAAGGATGACAAAATTACACTTACAGAGAAAATGGCTGGCACTACATTCAAAGCTCAGAAAATTCTAACTGAGAGTATTATGACAGAGTCGCCAGAATTAATTGAAACTATTATTTCAAACCCAGAGATTAGAAGAGTCGCTGAAGAGTTTTGGAAAGATATTGGTCGATTGCTAACATCAGTGCAGGAAGGAAAATCCGAAGAGATTCAAACTTATATTAGAACTACCCAAGAAAATTTACGGAAAAATTCCGACCTAGAAGGATCATATAAAAAATTAACAACGATGGTAAACTCTATTGAAAAAAAGTAATGACGCGCGCAACAAAAATTATTACTTGTTTTTTAAGAAATGGGGATAAAATATTAATTTTAAAAAGAAGTGAAAAAGTCAAAAGCATGAAAGGTTTGTGGGCTGGAATAAGTGGGATTATAGAAAAAAATGAAACGCCTCTTTCAAGAGCAAAAATTGAGATATTTGAAGAACTTGGGATAAATCACGAACAGATTGAATTGGTTAAGGAAGCTGAAGAAATGAAAATATTGTCACCTCAGTATGAAGATCATGAATGGGAAGTCTATCCTTTTTTGTTTAATGTAGAAAATCCCAAGATTAAACTAAATTGGGAAAATTCTGAATACAAATGGGTAAATGTTGAGGAGATTTCACATTTTGAAACAGTTCCGAGTTTAGAGAAAGTCTTATTCAATCTGTTGTAGTTTGGGATTTTCTTTTTCATATTTTCTTTGTTGAGGCAACATTAGGTATACACAAGCACCTCCACACATTGTGCATGGAACATTGTTACCTGGTCTTTGACCAGTTCTGCCGTGAATACGTGCAGCTTCTTCAGGGTCAATTGATAACGCTATTTGTTTTTCCCAATCAAGAGTACGTCGAGCTTCTGTCATTTTCATATCCCATTTGATGGTTTTTTCTCTTAACTTTACCAAATCTCCAGCATGTGCGGCAATTCTATAAGCAATAAGGCCTGCTTTAACTTCGTCTGCATTTGGCAAAGCAAGATGTTCAGAGGGGGTCAAATAGCATAACAAGTCTACTCCTTCACTTGCTGACACTGCAGCTCCTATTGCACTTGCTATATGATCATGCCCAGAGGCTATATCTGTTACAAGCGGTCCTAATACGTAATACGGAACATCTCCAATTAACGATTTTGCCAATCTGACATTTGCTGCAACCTCATTTAGTGGAACATGTCCAGGTCCTTCTACCATTACTTGAATATCTTTCTCGTGTGCACGTTTTGTTAAACGTGCAATGTTAATCATTTCTTGAACTTGTAATTCATCATGGGAGTCAAGAATAGAACCTGGCCTCAAGGCATCACCTAAACTAAATGTCACATCATATTTACGTGCAATTTCAATTAGATAATCATAATGTGTAATGTATGGATTTTCTTTATCATACTTTAGCATCCAAGCTGCAGTAATAGTTCCACCTTTACTTACAACTCCACCATATCGTTCTACCTTTAGTATTCTCTTAGCAATTTCCTTAGTAATTCCTGAATGAATTGTTGTATAATCTACTCCGTCTTTTGCATTATTTTCAAAAGCGTTTAGAAAATCATCTTCAGTTAAATTCAATGGATTTTTGTGCTTTTCAACACCATGGTTATAAGCTTCATAAATTGGAACAGTGCCAAATGTGATTGGAGCTACTTTTAACAATTCTCGGCGAATCATCCCAACATCTCCTCCATCACTAAGATCCATTATTGTATCAGCATGGTATTTTACAGCAATCTTGGCTTTTTCAATCTCTTCTTGAAGATCAACTTTCAATGTCGAGGTTCCAATATTTACATTAACTTTTGTTTTCATACCTTTACCAATCCCAACGTTGTGAATTTTTTGAGGTCTTGTATTATTACTAGGAATTATGATTGAGCCACTTGCAATTTTAGGTATTAACCAGTCTAAGGTCACGTCTTCGTCTCTTGCGACAAGTTTCATTTCATCAGTTGCAACACCTCTTCGTGCTGCAGTCATTTGGGTACCCAACATAGTATGTACATTTTTACTAGATTTAAACAATAGTCCTTTAGGAGAACTAAAATGAACTTACTTTCTATTGCAGGTTCTGATCCCTCGTCTGGTGCAGGGATACAAAGTGATATCAAAACTTTCACAGAATTAGGAACATATGCATTAACTGTAATTACATCTGTAACAAGTCAAAACACTACAAAATTTGGTAAGATAGAACCAATTTCTTCAAAAATGATAAAAGATCAAATCGATTCAATTTTTTCTGATTTTAAGATCAATGCTATCAAAGTAGGAATGGTTTACAGTTCCTCTACGATTAGAGCAATTTTTTTAAAACTATCAAAGACTAGTATTCCAATAATTCTTGACCCAGTAATAAAATCTACAACTGGAGGGAGATTAATAAAAAAAGATGCTCTAGAGGATTACAAGAAATATCTTATCCCCATTGCTCATTCAATTACACCCAACGTTTCAGAGAGGCATCAACTTTAGCTGGAATTAGAATAAAAAATAAACAGGATTTGTTTAGATGTGCTAGAAAAATACAAGATCTAGGTGCAAAGAATGTCATCATCACAGGAATTTCTTTTAAAAAAGGTGAAATTTCTGATTTTGTTTTGGAAGATTCGAAACAATATTTTATTTCAGGAATAAAATTAGACCAAGTTAATCATGGAAGTGGATGTAATTTTTCTTCTGCATTAACTGTAGCAATTGCGAATGGCAAAAATCTTCGTAATGCTGTAAAATTTGCAAAAAAGTTTACTTATAATTCAATTAAGAGTTCAAAAAAAATTGGAAAAGGCATACACGTCACTCATTTTACTCGTAGAATTGATATAAACAAAAAAATTCTAGAGGGTGCGATTTGTGATTTTCAAAATTTAAAGAAAGTTTATTCTATTATACCTGAATGTCAGACTAATTTTGTCTACGCTAAAGAAAAAATAAAATCCATCAGAGATATTATTGGAGTCTCAGGAAGAATTGTAAAAGCTGGTAAAGATGTTGTTGTGGCTGGAAGTTTAGAATATGGAGGATCAAAACATGTTGCTTCTGCATTATTAGAAATTGCTAAAAAGTTTCCACAAATGAGATCTGCTGTAAATGTAAAGTATGATCCAAATTTCATAAGTATAGCTACTAAAAATCGTCTAACTGTAAAAAGCTATGATAGATCAAAGGAACCACTTTTAGTAAAAAGAAAAGAAAATGAATCAATTGCCTGGGGAATAAAACAAGCAATTAAAAATTCCAGTATTCCTCCAGATATTATATTTCATAAAGGAGACTTTGGAAAAGAGCCAATGATTTTAATTTTTGGCAAAGAACCAAGCGAAGTGATTGAAAAGATTTCAAAAATTTTGTAAGTCAAGTTTGATAGTTGTGTATTAGAAACTCATATCCTAACATAAATAGTCATTATTTCAAATACAAACTCGTGAAAGCTGTAATTTTAGCAGGTGGTCTAGGCACCAGATTACAACCATATACAACATTTGTCCCAAAGCCAATGCTTCCCCTTGGAGAAAAACCACTGTTAGAGCACCTTATTGATTGGTTAAGAAAAAATGGAATCAAAAATACGGTTTTGTGTGTAAGTTATCTTAGAAAAACTATTGAGGATTATTTTGAAGATGGAGCAAGATTTGGGATGAATATAGAATATGCAGTAGCAAGTAAACCTCTTGCAACTGCGGGGCAGTTAAAAACGGCTGAACAATTAGTTGATGATTCTTTTGTTTGTGTTTATGGAGATTCAATCTTTGATTTTAAATTAAGAGAAATGATTAATCAGCATAAGAAAAAAAGGTCTTTTATTACCATGAGCCTTTACGAATACAAAACTAAACTCAACTACGGGGTGATTGAAACCTCAAAGAATGGTAAGGTCACTGGGTGGAATGAAAAACCTGAGATTAAAGCTAACATCAATATCGGATGTTATGTGATGGAACCACAAGTTTTTGGCCTAATTCCTAGTAAAAAGCCGTATGGAATGGATGATGTTATCAAAAAAGCCATTACCAGAAAAAAACCAGTTAATAGTTTCCTAATAAAAAAAGGATTCATGGACGTTGGGGATAAAGCATCCTATAAGAAAGCCAATCAACAGTTTCTTGAAAAATTAGGAAATATTTGATAGTTAGAAATGGTCGATATAACAATAAGAGAATTAGAAGAAAAAGATCTCGCCAATGGGTTTTTACAATCAATGGATTCCCTTAAACTTGCAAGTAATATTACTAAAGAAAAAGCAATTGAAATTTACAACAAAATTAAATCTAATCCTAATCATTTAGTATACGTTGCAATATTAGACGAGAGAGTTGTTGGTTCAATAACTATGTTAATTGAACCAAAATTTATCCATGATGGGGGCAATGTATCTCATATTGAAGATGTAGTAGTATCAAAAGAATACCAAGGAAAAGGTATTGGTGAAATGTTAGTTCAATCATTATTAGATCTCGCTAAAGATAATAATTGTTATAAAACAATTTTAGATTGTTCTGATGAAGTAAAACCATTTTATGAAAAGATCGGTTTTAAAAGACATTCGAATGGTATGCGTTACGACCATTTTTAGAGATATTCTTTTTTTGGTTTCCGTTTATTCATTCTAAATAATATTACACCAAATATCATTACAGGAATAGAGACTACCATAAAGAGTGGAGGAGTAATAATTACAGTACTAATTACGTAATTTTGATCTATGCTATCAATGAGGGATTGAGCTATGATCATTCCAATTAAAAGTATCACTCCGCTTGAAATTATCATTAATCCAATTAGTTTTGAACCATATCTTTTTGACATAATAAAAGTTGTTCCAGCTAGTACGCAAGCTGGTGCAACACCGATGGAAATAAATTGTAAAATTTTTGGTTCTGGTTCAAGATCTCTTGGGGGCTCTATCATGAAAATATAAAGAGTAAGAATTTCTGCAACAAACATAATGAACAAGCCAAGACTTGCTGCAGCTATGTATTTTTCAATTCCCACACAAATTGAGATTTTTTAAAGATAATAAACTATGCAGAGTGTCTAGACGATACCCACTAGGCTAGCCAGTTCTTTTCGGCATGATGTACCTAGTTTTTCAGCTGCTTGTTCAGGTGAAACTTTATTCAAAAATACTCCATACCCACGCTCTAGTCCAGACCATGGGGCAGTAATTGGGTACACCTCAATATGCCAATGAATTTGTCTACTATTCTTTTTTTCAGGTGAAAGATGAAATACGAAATTATAAGATAAATCTGCGATGGTATTTGTTAATCCACCCAATGTTGCTCGTAAAATTAAAGAAAGATCGTTGATTTCTTTTTGAGTTATTTTTGAAAAGCTGGTTGTATGTTTTTTTGGACAAATCCAAAATTCGTATGGGTGTGATGGGGCCCAAGGGCAAAAGGCAATGAATCCTTCACTTTGTAAAATTTGTCGCGGTCCACCAGTTTCAGCTGTTATGGTTTGACATAATGCACAAACGCCTTTTTCATTTAAAATTCTGTGTGTGGCTTCAGCTTCAGATTCAATTACTGGCGGAATAGTAGAAAATGTAACCACATGCAAGTGAGGATGAGCAATCTCAGCACCTGCTTCCTTACCATGATTTGCATAAATTGAAACATATGTTACACCTTTCTGTGTGTATAACCATCGCAGTCTGTCTTGAATAACTACAAGTATACTTGACCACTGTTCCACATCAATTGTTGCAAAAGTATCACTTTGGTTTGGAGAACCAACTACAATGTAATGATATCCATAAGCTGGTTCGCTATAGTGTGGTTTATCGCTATAGGTGTTTTCTGTAGTAATTGATACGGCTGGATTTTTGCTCTCAAAAACCCTTATTATCCAATTTTTAACATAGCTATCTTCAGTATCTTGAAGTCTTTGTAACATGCCATCTTTTGCTACCAGAGAAAGAACTGAGGGATTTGTCATAGATTCATTTCCAGGGGAATAGGGCGATTTTTTACTATCAACAACTTTACCATTACCTGAAATTATTATCATAAATCTTTCAAGAATAGAATCTTTACGCATCTCTCCCATAACACATAGAGAAAAAATTTACGTGTTAAAAGCTTTCTATCGATCTATGTTTTTAGATAAAATGGTCAAAGGTATTGCAAGATTTAAAGTAACCATAACAATTGCAGAAGAAAGGAGCTGAATAAACATCATAAAAAATTCTGATGTCCACATAGTTTATGTCTTATTAGATGGAGTTGGAGATCTTCCACATCCTGATCTAAAAGGAAAAACTCCTTTGGATTCTGCAATTACTCCAAATCTTGATAAACTAACAAAAAATGGTGTAATGGGAGAAGTTATTTCAGTTGGTAAGGGAATTGCTCCAGAATCTGACATTGCTGTTTTCAACATGCTAGGTTACAAATTTCAGCATGACGACTATGTAGGTAGAGGTGTTATTGAAGCAATAGGGGTTGGTACGGATTTCAAAGATGGGGATTTGGCGTTAAGAGGAAACTTTGCAACATTAAATGATGATGGAGTCATCATAGACAGAAGAGCAGGTAGAAGAATTGAGCGAGAAGATGCACTAGAAATTGCAAAAGAAATTGAACAAAAAATTAGATTTTCTATTCCAAATACCTCAGTAGTAGTAGCGCCAACCATTGGGCATAGGGTAACGGTTAGAATTAGATGCGATGGTCAACCTCTCTCATCTGATATCACCAATTCAGATCCTGCATATTCCAGAATAGCTGGGATGGGCATAGCAAAAGCAGTTACTGATTATATGAAGATCGAAAAATGTCTTCCATTAAATGAATCACCTACCTCAAGCCTCACTGCCAAATTAGTTAATGAATTTACTGAACAGTCACTTGGCATTATGAAAAGAAGTGAGGTAAACCATAGAAGAAACAAAAATGGCAAGAAGCTTCTAAATAGCATATTATTACGTGATGCAGGGAATCGATACCCTGTAGCAAAACCGATAAATGATTTGTATTCGATGAATTTTTCGTGCATTGTTGATATGCCTGTTGAATTAGGTATTTCCGAAGTTCTAAAAATGAAGGCCTATAGTGCTGGGGGCTTGACTGATTATGAGGAAAAAGCAAGAGTTGCAACAAAGGCAATGGAAACACAAAATGCTATTTACGTTCATTTGAAAGGACCCGATGAATTTGGTCACGATGGTGATGCAATTGGAAAAATGAAAAATATTGAAGAGATTGACAGAAGATTCTTTGGAACTTTACTTGACAATATTGATTCGAAAAAAATATCAGTGATGATTTCTGCAGATCATTCTACTCCATGTATTAACAAGGGTCATAGTGATGATCCTGTACCACTTCTTGTTTCAGGAGATTCAATTAAAAAAGATAGTACTGAAAGATTTACTGAAATCGAATCCAAAAAGGGAAAAATAGGGCTACTAGAAGGTTCGCAAGTAGTAAACACAGCACTTGATCTAATTAAATCACAAATGTAGTAACTTGCCCAGAATTTTTCATTTCACTAATTCTTTTTTTTAAAAGATCAACGTCAATGTCATAATAATTTCCTGTAGCATTTGATAGTTTTTCTAAAGCCCGTCTTAGAATTGAAATACAAATTTGATTTTCATTTTTTTGAAAATGAACTAATGCTGCAGCAACTAGAATAATTCCTTGAACTAGGTCTCGTTCTCCCTCATAACAGTTTTTCCAAACACTTTCAAGTATTTCATGACATTCCCAGAACCTTTCATTATTAAAATAAAAAATTCCCTCTTTGATAGAGTCTTCTTTAGATTTCTTTTCCTCTACAACGTGTTTGGCGTGATCAAGTTCTCCCAGGATCTTTAGTTTGCCAACAAGTTCGTCTAATTTTTCTTTTTTAATTGAGATGTCGAATTCGAGGTATTTGCTTGAAACTCTAGTATCTCTTATAGTAGCTCCCATTCCTGAACAAATATCACGTGCCTGATGAAGAAGATCTGATGCATTTTTTGGAATAAAATTTTCATTTTTTAGATGAAGCATAAAGCGGTCCATAATGTGAAACAGTTTCATTTTCTTAAATTTCTTCGTAATTTTCAATTATAACTAGATCAGTTTCGTTAGGATTTGTATCTCAAAAAGGTGACCTAGACTTGAGCACAAAAAAATCTATGATATTAATGGGTTATCCTATCTTTCATACTTTTCCCAGTGACAATATCCACAAATATCATAAAACCATTGAGGAGTTTTAACAATGGCGACTATCCCTGAAAAACCAGGTAGAACTACTCATGAGTATAATCCTAAAGAATCAACAGTTTACGTTGACGATCAAGAAAATGCAGAACTAAGGAAGATTCTATAAATCGGGAAAATAGGCATGCCACAAGTCAAACGCTTTCCTTAATTCAAAATAGGTTATAACACTATACAAGGTGATATCAACAAAACGAACGGTTACAAAAAAGGTTTCAGAAAATGTTGAAGGGATACGATCTTAACACTTGAACTATTCGCAATAAACCCTTCAACAAATTATTTTATAAATTCTTAATTCTAATTTCGCTAAATTTCATTACAAGAAGAGGAATATGATCCTAAAGGCACTCCACAAACTAGTAAGCATCATCATATATCACAATGTCATAACCAATTCAGATAGAACGTACTAAAGGTTCATTGACTACTGTGTCGTGCCAGCCCTACGTTCTTATCTTTTTTTCATAAATTCAGATATAAAATACTAAAAATCGGGAAAAAGGCATACCACAAAACTGAACCTATCCCTAAGTAATACAGATACCCAATACTTGTGACGAGAACGCATAACATGGTTCATTACTTTCTGCGTGCTTTGACAACCCGTGCGTTCTCATCTTTTATTTCTAAAAACAGACCAAAATTTCTCTCTTAAACTGTTCTTCAAGGCATACCACAAAACTGAAACTATCCCTAAGTAATTCGATTGTATTACCATTTCAATGAATGCCAAAAAAATCAAGTTTGGAAAATTTGAAGAAGAAGTCTATGAAAAAAGAACTCAAAATGTTTCAAGAGATCCTCCAGAAAATTCTTCTAGTTCTCAAGAACGAAGAGGTAGTGATAAAAACCCTCCAAAACCCTAACAACATTAGGAATTAACAAAATCATTGCTAATGCTATGATTTTTGATGTCATTGATATAAAAATAATTGATTGTAATGAAAAGTAACCACTTGGTTGCTATCAACTCTGCAAGTTAGATTTTCGGTGCTACTTTTTTTAGTATTTTTGCAGTAATAGGCGGAACTTTCTCTTTTTTCATCTGCGTTAAATGTAGATTTGAAGTTTGTTTTTGAATCATAGTTGGCTCAACCTGAAATATAGGATATTCATTAGTAATTCCTAAATCACACTTGCCTCTTTCACTGAAATTAAATTTGTCAGAGTTTTTTACAAGTTGATAAAATTCAGAGCCTATACTCATAGAGTTTGGTTCAGTCAAACTTTTCATTTTAAAACAGATATTCACTGGTGAACCTAACACATCTTTATTGAACGAGGTTTTTGAATCTGCCATCAAAACAGTGCCATAATCAGCAGTAATTCTATATTTTACCTCGGGCAAATTATTTTTTTTCAAAGCCTCATTTATGCGATGATTGGAACTCAACATTACTTTTCCACACAAAAGAACTTTTTCAAACTCTCCTCTTATTTGAGCCGTTGTCCTGGGAAAATAAAACAACAACGCATCCCCAATATTTTTAACGATTTTTCCTTCAAATTGTTCTACAATTAAGGACATTGAGTTTAAGAAAATTCCATATAATAAACAGCTTTTTTCATAGTTCAACTTTGAAGCTATTTGTGTTGAATTTACCATATCTACCATTCCTATGCAATATCCTTGAGGTTTCCCAACAAATGATAGTATGTCGTTATATTTTTTTTCAAGTAACTTATCAATATCTGAGGATTTTATATCATTTGAAACCAAAATTATCCTCATCCATAAAAATTTTTTTTGAACCTTTGATGTAACTTGTTGCGCTAACAAAGGCCACTGACACATTTTTGTGGCATCCATTATGATCTATAATATTGCTCTCCCATTGACAGGTATAGCATATCTTTTGAATGACTTGCTTACAGTCAAAACATCTAGTGTAGAGAGAGAGTTGTTTTTCGCAATTTATGCAACTTAGTGGTAACATTTTTTCACTTGAGATCCCATTACTTGTTTGAACATTCAAACTAGTTTCTGAAAGCTTCATTCCATCTTTTACTGGTATATTTTCAACCAGGCTTTTTAGTGGCTCTGGATTCCTTAATTCTGCGAGAATCTGGGTATTATTCATCTTGAAATATTAGTACTAGAATTATTATTAGTCAATACTGCTTGTTGTGTGGCGTGCCTTACACGGTTTAAGGCATACCACAAATTGCAATATATCGACTAATAACAGAATTGTATATGTAATACAATGTTCCAAAAAGGAAGTACGAGTTACGAATTAGCAAGATATACAGCAATGTCTTTCATCCCAGGAAAAGTGTTAAACAAATTTTGGAAAGAAGACAATACTACAAAATCTGAAAATTCTTAATTCATAGAAAAAGTAGATTTGTGTTAATTTAGCCGTAGATCATTTAACTCGATATTAATTAATAACAGCATTACTATACTAAATCAAGTTGAAATTACATATACACAAATTTCAACGAAGCCCATCTAGTTTCTCAATTAAATTTATATGAACTATGGCAAGGACTTGGGTACATGTCGATGATTACAACTCTAAATGATGTAAATAATTCATTTCTATCTAGAAGAGAGATTACTTGTACTTTTGGTGCTATTGGAGGTAAATTGAAAAAACTTGATGCTGTAGAAATGGTAAAAAAACAATTCAAACTTGATGGAAAGATAATCATTCCAATAAACATGAAAAATGAGACCGGGAGACCTTCAATCACTGGAACATTTTATGTGTATGATGATGAAAAGCTTGCAAAACGTCAAATCAATCCCGTAATTTTCAAGCGCTTAGAAAAAGCAAAGGCAGAAAAGGAAAAACTCGAAGCAGCACCGGCTGGAGAAGGTTCTGCTGAAACAAAAGAAGAGGCAAAGCCTGTGGAAACAAAAGAAGAGGCAAAGCCTGTTGAGGAGAAAAGCTAAGAATGGCTGGAAAGAAGGGCTTTAGTCCAAGTGTCTACAAATATTATAAAGTTGACGGGGATAAAGCATCCAAAACCCATAAAGTTTGTTCTAGATGTGGAAAAGGTGTTTTTATGTCTGAACATAAAAACCGACGAACATGTGGTAAGTGTGGCCTTACAGAATTTATCCAATAATTAAAAATATTTTTTCTTGTGAATTTTAGTATTTTTTTCTTCTAATTCTTTCATCTTTCTTAAGAGAATTGGATCAAGTTTAATTTTTGTTAGTGCCTCCGTTGATAATTTAGTTATGTTAGTATCCATTGTAATGTTAGTTGATGGAAGATTTTTTTTAATCCAAAACTTTACAGTTTTATCTTCTAGTTTGTAGTCTTTAAAACCAGCTGGAAATTTTTTCGTAATATGTAAAAGCAATGTTTTATCATTAAAAACGGCTCTTGGTTCAAAAAGTCTAGTACTATCCGCATAAACATTTTCAAATAAATTTCCAGATATTTCATCTGAGAGTAATTCCATTTTAGAAACTTTTTTTATCAAATCTAGATAGTGGAGAAATTCATGTGCCAAAATTGCATGAATCGTTCCTTTCAAACCATATGCAACTAGTGGGGCAGAGATCTGTATTACGACTTGAAGTTTATTTTCAAAAATAAGTGGAATGGTTCTAGCAAAAAGGATTCCATAATCATATGAACTAGATGAAGAAATAACTAGCGAGGGATCAACATAAGCAATTGGATAATTGATGCCTGAGGCACTTTCAATCCTATCTATACCTGAAACAACTAAAGGGAATCGTTTCATGACTAAATCAAATACATCATCAGGGAAGATTCCATTTTGATGTGCCTCCTTAACTTTTATCAACGGATCCAATGCACAGTGTCGAAAACTAGCTGAATAAATATTCTAAGCTATGACGATTTCTCAGTAACTCTTTTTTTAGTACTCTATTTCGTTATGATATCCTTCATTTCCGAAGTGGGGGCATTATAGCATGAGGCAGGCTAGTATTGTACTCCCACTTCAAATTATCATAAAAAAATAGAAGAAGTGAATTATGATGATGAATCACTACAAGTCTAAAAATTTATTAAATCAATTTTATGGAAATCAAATTCCTTACATTCACATTTATGGCCAATCAATTCCGCAACATTGGGTTGAATATTGTTACCTTCTACGAATCGCTTTATAGGAAGACCCCCGTCAACAGTAATCCAAAATAAAAATGATGTCGGAGAGGTTTTTCTGAATTTAACACTGTAAATGAATTTTTGATTTCGTTTATTTGGTTTTTCAGAAATTATTATTGGAGTTTTTAGAAGTCTTTTAAGAGAAGTAAGTTCTTTTGAATTGAATTTCTTTTCAGTAATGATTGATAATTTTACTGTTGATTTAAAATGGATTGGCACTTTAGGAATTTTTGAAATTACTTTAAGATTATGAATTTCTATGTCTTCATCAACAAATTTTTTTTCTAATCGAGTTTTTCTTTTTTTTGGATTAAATAGCTTAATAAAAAAAGGTCGTCCTTTACCTAAAACAAGACTGTTTTTATCTTCACCTCCAAGCCAGGTAATTTTTGTCAGAGTTCCATTAAATTTTTTAAATAATAGTTTAGAAATTCTTCCCTCAATACTTGAAAATTCTGAAATTCCATGATAATTACATTCAAGACACCCCTTACCGTTACAATTTGTGCAAGAAATTTGTTTTTGCGGAATTCCGCGTATTTTTTTTATATATCTTCCAGATAGAAATAAAGTTCTTGCTTGTAGTTCGCACGAATCATTTTTGAAATTAAATGTAAAAGTCAGGTCTGGGCAAAGAGAGTCAACCTTCGTTTTAGTTTTCTTTGTAAATTTTTTTGCCAATTGCTGGGTTATGGCAGTTTTTACACTATCAATTCCCTGCAGCTTAAATTTTGATCTTATTACATCGTCTCTATCGATAACTGATGGTCGTAAAATTGCCCCAATAACAAATGTAGAAAATTCATAATCTAGTGATTTTTCTAATATCCTATCAACGATTGCGTTTAGATTTGAAAGAATTCCCTTACAAATATAACAATTTTTTGTTGACTTGTAATGCAACAAGTTTTTAATTTTTTTCCCTAGTAATTGATGGGAAGACATCTTCATTTTCTTTGCAAATAATCTCCCTGTACAATGATCACAAAGATCATATTCGGTTAGAATTTTTTTTGCTTGAAAGAGATATTGATTAAGATTTTTATTAGTAATTTTGATCTTTTGTTGAGAATACATTATGATTACTATTGGAAATTACTATAGTAAAAGTTCTATCCTAAACCCATTCTTCGAAGAGCCCCTTGCATCTGTCTACCTTTAGAGGCCTTCATCATATTTTTTGAGTTATTATAATTTTTGACAAGTTCTTTGACTTCATGCTCTGGCCATCCAGAACCTCTTGCTATTCTTTTAATTCGTGAAGCGTTAAGAAGATCAGGATTTGCTTTTTCTTCCCTGTTCATGCTTTGAATAATGTACCGCCATTTTTCCATTCTTCCTTCAACTTGATCAAGTTGATCTTCTTTAACCATTCCCGAAAATCCGGGCATGCTATCTAACAATCCTTTGAGTGAACCTACTTTGGTTACTTCTTCTAATTGATAGTAAAAATCATCCATGTTCATTTTACCACTTGATATTCGCTTTAGACGTACATCGCCAGCTTCACCCTCAAGTCTTTTGGCTAAATCTAAAAGAGCTTGTAGATCGCCCATACCAAGTAGTCTTCCCACAAATCTAGTTGGAGAAAATTTTTCTAGGTCATCAATTCGTTCTCCCGTACCAATGTACATTATTTGTGCACCAGTTGCTGCAGATGCAGCTATGGCGCCACCGCCTTTTGCAGAGCTATCAAGTTTGGTAATAACAATTCCACCTACTGGAACTATTTTGTGAAAGGCCTCTGCCTGGGAATAGCATTGCTGTCCAATAGTTCCATCAATTACTAATAAGGCCAAATCAGGTTTGGCAACTTTGTTAATCTGAGTCATTTCATCTAAGAGATCTTTTTCCTCTTTGTGTCTACCTGCAGTATCAATTAGAATAATGTCTAGATTGGAATTTTCAAAATGTTTGAGCCCATTTTTTACTATTAGGGGAGAATCCTTTGTTTTTTCTTCTCCATAAACTTCGATATTTTCCTTCTCACAGTTTGTCTTAAGTTGAACCAAAGCTCCAGGTCTGAATGTATCGGCACCTATGACACCTACTTTGTATCCTTGTTTTGTTAAAAATTTTGAAAGTTTCCCGGTGAGAGTTGTCTTTCCACTACCCTGTATTCCAAGCATTAGTACCTTGTTTAACTTATCAGGTTTGAAAGAAAATTCAGTTTCGTTTCCTAGTAGTTTAGCTAGTTCATCATATAGAATTTTTACAATGTGATCTTTTCTAGAAAGTCCTGGGGGAGGAGTTTCTTTAAGTGATCTCTCCTCAAGATTTTTTGTTATTTCTAATACTAATTTGACATTTACATCAGATTGTAAGAGGGCACGTTGGACATCTTTAGATAATTCTTTTATTAGTTCCTCGTCAATACCAGAAGAATTTACTATTTTTTTTATTGCTGCTCGAAGATTAGTTTTAAGACTATCTAGCATGATGATCTAATTTTGCTTCCAGTATTTCAAATCTTCCTCTATATCCATCCCAGATTTTCTTTGATTTTTCTATTTTTAGAGGAAAAGTGAAAAGTGGGCAATCCACTACTAATGTTTCTGCTTCTCCGCCTTCAAATGTTAAGTTAAAACCATGTTTACTTGCTAGGTTTTCAAGTTTTAAAAGATCAGATTGATTAATTTTTTTTCCTAACCAAGATTCGTCTAGCCCTGAAGATGTTACACTTACAATAATGAAACGAAATTTAGATTCAATTAATTGGTTCATGTAATCTTTTTGGTTTTTTTTCCATAGAGGAGAAATTACATCTAATGCAAGATTAGAACAAACTTTTGTAAAAATATTTTTC